>CAZTES010000050.1:0-17894 GCA_964612275.1 uncultured Rikenellaceae bacterium | reverse complement strand
TTGAGAACAAAATCCACTGCACCCTTCTTCACTGCCCTGACAGCCAGTTCCACATCACCGTAGGCGGTAATCAAAACAACAGCAATATCCGGATCGATTTGCAGGATCTGTTCCAGCCAGTATATTCCTTCATTGCCGCTGTTTATTCCAGCTGCGAAATTCATGTCCAGCAAAACCAGGTCAATCTTGTGTTCGTGAATAAGACCTGGAATCAGGTTGGGGTTGGTGGCTGTATGGATACCGGAAAATTCCTGCTCGAGCAGGTGAACCAGGGCTTTGATTACATTCTTGTGATCATCTACAATCAACAGGTTTGCTTTGACCATACCGTTTCCTTTTCGGCCCGATACAGGGGAACCTGATTTGTAAATATGTTAAAAATTTAGACAAATATTGTCAAAATATTTAACAATCCCAAATAACAATCCGCATTGATTCATCAGTTAATCATATAGACACCATCATTTTATGAATTGTGGCACAGTTATGGCCAAATTCTGTATTGTCTGACATTTTATTCGAAGTACTTTGGAAAATAGGACTTCATAACATAATTTAACCATCATGTTAACCAATTACCTGAGAACGACTATTCGGAATCTAATCAACAACAAGCTCTATTCTTCTATTAATATCATTAGCTTAACCATAGGATTTACCTGTTTTATCCTCATTTTTCTCTGGGTTGAGGATGAGTATAGTGTTGGCAGAGGTAAGGCAAACGGGAAAGATGTTTATCAATTAACCCTTACACATGAGAATGGGATATTGGATCCCAATGTTCCTTATTTTCTTCCTTATGCAATGGCAGAAATTTATCCTGAGATAAAAAATTATACCCGGATCAGAAGGATAGGTGATATTACTAACTGTGTCTTAGCTTATCAGGATGGAGATAGTGAACCGTTGATGTTTTATGAAAAAAATGTGATTAGGGTAGATACCGGTTTTTTCTCCATTTTCCCGTTTCCTTTTATTTATGGTAATGGGGCATCGGCTCTATTGAGGAGGGATGGTGTTATTTTGAGCACAGGTGCAGCTGAGAAATATTTTGGAGATGACGATCCGACCGATAAGGTTCTTTTATTCAACAACCAGTTATCTCTTACGGTAACAGGTGTTGTGAAGATTCCGGACAAGTCATTTTTACAACCGGATTTTATCCTGCCCCTTCGAAGCAATATGGCCAATGATTACAACTGGCGTGATCCATCGTATATTCTGTTACACAATATTACTCCGGTTAGCCAGTTCAAGGATAAGATATCCGGGGCTATGATGGATCTTTACAAAGCGCCGTTACCGGGTGAATTAGTATTGGGTATTTTGCCATTATCAAAATCCCACCTGAGTTTCGGGAGAATGAAATACATATATATTTTGTCTGTAGTTGCCATTTTCATTTTATTGGTAGGATGTATCAATTATATTATTCTGACTACTGGTCGATCAACAAAAAGGATAAAGGAGATAGGAGTTAGAAAAATTACAGGTGGGCAAAAAAGCCAGCTTGTTGTACAATTATTAATTGAATCTGTCCTGGCAGCCATTATTGCCATGTTTCTTTCATTAATAGTAATAGAATTTACCCTGCCAGCATTTGGCAGGTTTGCAGAGAAGGATTTGAGTATTGGTTATTTTAGCCGCCCTCAAATCATCCTCATCTTCATTTTGGTGGCCATTGTTGTTGGTACTCTGGCTGGTTGTTACCCGGCCCTCTCATTTACACGCAATAGTCCGATTGCCACCCTGCAAACATCGCATATTATAGGTTCAAAGAAATCGCTTTTTATGACTATTGCCGTAATCACCCAATTCTCCATTTCATTTTTATTGCTGACTTCTACTCTCCTTATCATGAATCAACTTTCCTACATGATGAACCAGCGCCTGGGATTCAACATTAAAAACATCATAGAGATCCCAATGAACGGTTCACTCGGGCAGCGTTTCGAGCCGTATAAAGCAAGATTATACCGTAATCCAAATATTTTGAAAATTACTGCCGGACAGGCAGTCCCGTTTGATGAGGATTATAAGACCGGTTTGGGATGGGAAGGCAAAGATCCGGATGAGGTTCCTGTTATAAGATATTCAATTACCCTGCCTGATTATATTGAGACGTTTGAGATGGAAATAGTTAAAGGCCGCAGTTTTACTAATGATTTTACCACGGATATTTCAAACTATGTAATCAATGAGAAAGCCATACAACTTTTGGGTGTGGATGACCCAATCGGGATGAAAATTGATTTCTGGGGGAGGAAAGGAGAGATCATTGGGGTTTGTAAAGATTTTCATCATGTATCCCTCCACCGGGAGATCCTGCCCCATGTTTTTACTATCCATCCGGCAACATACAGGAATATTAATCACATTTTCATTAAACTGAGCGGCGAAAATATCCAGGAGACGCTTGAAGAGATCGAAACAGTTACAAAAGAGTTTGCTCCCCGGTACCCGTTTAAATTTAACTTCCTTGATTCCGGTGTAGGGAAATTATATGCTTCGGACCGGAGACTGGGTACCCTTATCATGCTATTTGCCTTCGTCTCATTGTTCATTACCTGTCTCGGTATTTTCAGCCTGACTACTTTTATGGCTGAAAGAAGAACGAAAGAATTTGGTATTCGCAAGGTGAATGGTGCCCGGGCAGTTAATCTGTTAAAACTTATTAACAGTGATATCTTTACGTGGATTTTGATCTCGATCGTGATCACCTCTCCGCTGGCCTACATTGTTATGCACAAGTGGTTACAAAATTTTGCTTTCAGGGTATCAATCGGGTTCTGGATTTTCTTACTAACTGCTGTAATAATCCTTTTCATCGCACTTTCTACCTCAACGGGAGTGACGGTTAAATCAGCTTTAAAAAACCCGGTAGATTCACTGCAGTATGAATGAGCAGAGAGCAAAGAGCATATCGTGTGGAGTCAAGCGTAATGGGTGACGGATAATAGCATGGAAAGGATATACTTGAATGCCGGATCAATAACCATCATGTTGAAATTACCTGCTATTACTACGCTGTCGGATATTCGCTTTTTCCTCTTTTTTTTTCGATAAGGACTAATTCTCTTTCAGCACATTCTCGTCGTACTCGATTTCGAAACGAAGTTTATGTTTGGCTTCTTCCTGGGCAAGCATCAGGAATATTGCCCTGGCTTCCGGATCGTCTGTTTTGCCGGCAAGGGTTGTGTAGAGTTTGAACGCAGCTTTCTCTTCTTTCATGGCAACGATCAGCGCATCCTGGTAATTCAGGTCATCCCGGGATTTATCTATATCAACAAGATAATCTCCGATTTTCAGATCCTGCACTTTTTCTTCTGGAATGACAACTCTATTGCTTCCTTTAATGGACTGGAGTTTCTTTTTGTGTCCCAGTTCTTCCTTTGAGAATTGGGTAAACACTTCAGCCATCTCCCTGTTCCTGCTTCGTTTGGCAAGGTCAGCATACAATGCGGAGGCTTTCTCCTCTTCACCAATTGCAAAATCCAGAATATCCTGTAGCGTTTTAAATTCTTCCATAATCGAGCGGTTATTTTGAGTGAAACGGTACAAAGTTAATTTTTTATTTCAAAATTACTATTCGGTGAAGGACTCCTCAGAATGCGGAAGAGGTCTATTTGAAATTATTGAATATCAACGGATAATATATAGCATCTGGAATAAAATACGTTGTAAAACATACCGTTAATTTGGAGTCCGTTTTTCATAAATATTACTTTTATTTTTTTATTTTCGCGGTCTGAAACGAAACATCTCACCCAGATCGATAGGTTTTCGGAGGATTTGTTCGAGTGAATATCAATATCAAAATCGAAAGATGAATAAAATAGTTGAGAAGGAATATTTCTCGGAAGCGGTGGTAAAGCTGGTCATTGAAGCTCCTGAGATAGCCCGTAGCAGGAAAGCGGGACACTTTGTCATTGTTCGGGTGGGGGTGAAGGGTGAACGGATCCCGCTCACCATTGCTGAAGCCGATGTGGAAAAAGGCACCATTACCCTGATTGTGCAGAAAGTGGGTGTTTCTTCAATCAAGCTGGGGAACCTGGAAGAAGGGGATTACATAACTGATGTTGTGGGTCCCCTGGGACAACCCACGCACGTTGAAAAAGTAGGGACGGTATTGGCAGCCGGTGGAGGTGTTGGTGTTGCTCCCATGCTGCCCATTGTGGAAGCCTTCAAACAGGCAGGTAACAGGGTCATTACTGTACTCGCTGCAAGAACCAAAAAGCTGATCATCCTGGAAGAGCAGATGAAGAAACATTCTGATGAGGTTGTCATCATGACGGATGACGGATCCTATGGCAAAAAGGGATTGGTAACACACGGAATGGAGGAGATCATCAAACGGGAAAAAGTCAACCTGGCAATTACCATCGGACCGGCAATCATGATGAAATTTGCTGCTTTGTTAACAAAAAAATACAAGATCAAAACACTGGCCAGCTTAAACACCATTATGGTGGATGGTACCGGGATGTGCGGAGCATGCCGGATTAGTGTGGGGGGAAAGACGAAGTTTGTCTGTGTCGACGGTCCGGAATTTGATGCACATGAAATTGATTATGATGAGATGCTGATGCGTCTGAATGCTTATAAGGATAAGGAAGAGAAATCGTATGAGCAGTTTTTGAGCAAATATAGAAAAGCATAGAATATGGAAAGCCTACTTGCCTATCTGAAGAAGGAGAGAGAACAGGAGTGGAGGGTTGAGCTTCGCAGCAAAATGAAGAATAAAGACCGGACCAGCCTGGAACGATTGGCTATGCCTGAAGAGGAGCCTGATGTCAGGAATAAGAGCTACTGCGAAGTAAATAAGGGACTTACAGAAGAACAGGCTATGCATGAAGCACGGCGCTGCATCGATTGTCCCAGCCCAACCTGTATCTTTGGGTGTCCTGTGGGTATTAATATTCCGAAATTCGTAAAATTGATCGAAGCGGGTGAGTTCCTGGAATCTGCAAAGGTACTGAAAGAGACCAATGCCCTTCCGGCTGTTTGCGGACGGGTATGCCCCCAGGAGAACCAGTGTGAAAAAACCTGTTTTTATAATGAGAAGCTGAAAAAACCACCCGTAGCAATTGGAAACCTGGAACGCTTTGTAGCCGATTACGAACGAAAAAGCGGTAAGATATCGGTGCCGGAGATTTCCAGCCATAACGGGATTAAGGTGGCTACCATTGGTTCAGGTCCTGCATCCCTCGCCTTTGCCGGTGATATGGCGAAGATGGGGTATGATGTAACTGTTTTTGAAGCGCTGCATGAAATCGGCGGAGTACTGAAATATGGCATTCCTGAATTCAGGCTTCCCAATGAAATTGTGGATGTTGAGATCGATATCCTGAAAAAGATGGGTGTTCATTTCATAACAAACTTCATTGTCGGTAAAACGGCTACTATCGAGGATCTGAGAAAGCAGGGCTTTGCAGCATTTTTTGTTGCCAGCGGTGCCGGGCTTCCCAATTTCATGAATATTCCAGGGGAAAATTACATCGGGGTATACTCTGCCAATGAATATCTTACGCGGATCAACCTCATGAAAGCTTCAGAAGATGACTACGATACACCGGTCATCAGCGGGAAAAATGTCGCCGTTATCGGCGGTGGTAATACGGCAATGGATTCGGTGCGTACAGCAAAACGGTTAGGGGCAAAAAATGCCAGGATCATCTACCGGCGTTCCATAGAGGAGATGCCGGCAAGAAATGAAGAGATAAAACATGCCCAGGAAGAAGGGATTGAGTTCCTGAACCTTAACAACCCGCTGGAATATTATGGAGATGAGAACGGGCGGGTAAAAGCCATGAAAGTTCAGAAAATGGAACTGGGAGAACCGGACGATTCTGGCAGGCGTAGACCCATCCCGATTAAAGGTTCAGAGTATGAGATTGAAGCAGATACCGTTGTTGTTAGCGTGGGCGTCTCTCCCAACCCGCTCATCCCGAGAAATATGCCCGAACTGGAGGTCTCTGCCTGGGGCACGATCAAGGTGAACCAGGATACCATGCAGTCTTCCATACCCGATATCTTTGCCGGAGGTGATATTGTTCGTGGAGGTGCTACCGTTATTCTTGCCATGGGGGATGGCAGAAAAGCAGCAGGTGGTATGGATAAATACATTAAAGAAAAAGTCAGAAACATCCTTTCACTCATCAAGGAATTCAAAACCATCGGGGATATTCTCGAGTTTGCCAATAAGTGAGGGCCCTTTGCAAGCCCGGTAAGCCATCCGGTGGGGTGCCGTATACGCAGTTTGTCAATTCACAATCTTTTTACTTAACAAGGTAATTATTAGTCCAATAATCGGACTAAACAGGATTGACCATAGAATTGATCTTCCATAACCAATGTTACGTTTTGTGCCAATGTATTGTGCTATAAGATGCGTGGTTGCAATGTATAAAACGATAACTATTATCCATACGTAATTCATAGCCTTAATTCAGAGTCGTTTTCTTTTTATGAGTTGCCTTGATATTTCAACGTTCAACAGCAAATACAGTTTACAATTGGATTTGCTGATTTGTTGGGCACTGGTGGTTTTATATTTTTCGCATTGAATTAATAAATGTATTCGCTATGAATTCAATCTTATCTTTTTGATATTCTGGCCCTGATAAATTGACTGATATAAATTCATCATCAATTGGTATCCATAAATACGCTTGAATCTTTGACTTAACATCATCTTTAATCAAAGTATACCTAATCTCAACATTATCAATTACTCTAATTTCGTCAACAAATGTATTCTTATCCATTTCAGTAGTATCAGGATATTCCATTGTCATCTTTGGAAGTAGAGTGCCAAATCGTTGATTCTCCGTAATTCTTAAGTATATCTCAATACTATCTTTTTCATACAATAATCTTTTCTCATGAATTTCTACATATCCAGATGGTATATCTACCGTGAATTTATCAAACAGATTAAATGAAATGTAACTATCTGCAACCATATCTTGTCCAAGACTACTTTCTTCAACTATCTTATCTTCCTGGTCCAATTGACCGCTATTCTTACATCCAAATAGGATTACGAAACTTATTATTATAATGACTGTGTTTTTCATAGTCGGAGTATGCTTAAATTGTTAAGTTACCACTTGTGCACAACTTGCTTATAAATTAACCACATGAATAAAAAAGTGAATCTAACAAACAGAGGTTTGTTGGTTAAATTTAATTTTTACAGTTCAGTTGGTGGATTTATCCACAATAAAATTACAGTAACTATATAACAAATCCAAAACATTTGAAAACACTCCAGATGATTAAAAAAGAGAGCAACAATCAAGATACTCTCTTTCTTCGAATCACAACATGTCATAATCCTTTTGCTACATTTTTTCAGGGGTTTGTTTAGTGAGTAACCATCTCAAAATGCTTGCTTCGTAACGCAGGGCTTGCCCTGTGAAATAATGCTTCGCATTAGTGGCTTAGCCACTATTTCACAGGGCGGGCTCAGGAAAGTTAGCTACGTTCCGGTCCATGAATCGTTTTCCCATTGAAGGAGGATCGTAGTTGGACCAGGATTCTTGTATGGAACGCAAGCCCCTGGCATTAATGCCAGGGTAATTCATTGATATATTGAGACATATACATTACCATGGCATTCTCCCATAAGGGATCACTATGCGAATGCCGTGGTAGTGGCTACGTACGACCAATCGCCAAAACTACCATGCTCAATTTCCAGGAAATCAATCCATTCGGCGGAAGAATCATCTGCTTATCATGGCACCAGTGCACATCGGTCCATAATTCGATTTCCCGTTGAAGGAGGATTGTAGTTGGACCTGTATTCCTTCTGTTACGCCAACCCCAGGCTGAAGCCTGGGGCTATTCATAATTAAACCCCATCCGGGGTTTTACTTTATTAAATACAGTGACATATAGAGGACAAAAAAGCCCGTAACCATTGTCACGGGTTTACATTACAACCAGTAAATCTACTCCCTTATTCTGTGCCTCATTTGCGGGAAAAACGTCATATCCGGTATCGGGATTGAGTTGAATGAGGGAGTTGGCTGGTTTTGGTTTTCATATTGGTTATCTTTCAGTTTTATTGTTGGTTTGTTGTCTTTTTAGCATTGGGCCAACTACTGGATAAACGCATTGCGTTTATATGCCTTAAGTACGCAGTAGTTGTTTGGTTTACTCTAATAAATATACATCAATGCAACAATGAATCCAGGAGATTTATGTTGTTTTACAGTAGGGTGTGAGATACAGAAGTGAAACTTTCAGGTCCAATAATTACCAAGGTTCAATTGCGAGGCTTCCGATTTAACTCCATCAGGTCGTCGAACACGTCTTTTGCCGCCGACTTTGCCCCTGCACCGGCACCTTTTATAACCAATGGGTTCCCTTTTTTGCTTTCGGTATGGATAACGGCAATTTTTTCCGGTCCCCTCAAACTTCCAAGAAGTGATGTTTTGGGAACCTCTTTCAGGCCAACCCTGCACGTTCCATTCTCCAGGGTTGCGACAAAACGAAGGGTACAGTTCTTTTGTAAAGCCTGTGTGAACCTCTCCCTGTATTCTTCATCCAGCATCCTGATCTTGGATAAAAAAGTATCAGAAGATAGTGAAGCCATTTTTTCTGGAAACAGGCTTTCAATACCTATATCATCAAGTTCAAGACTATAACCCGATAACCTGGAAAGGATCAGGATTTTTCGTGCCATATCTCTCCCGGAAAGATCTTCACGGGGATCGGGCTCAGTATATCCCTTATTTTTCAACTCTTTCACCACTACAGAAAAGGATTCACCCGCTTCAAGCGAGGAGCATAAATGGCCAAGGGACCCGCTCATACAGCCTTCTAATCTGTGGATTTTTTCTCCTCCGGACAAAAGTTTCCCGATTGCCGGGATAACCGGAAGCCCGGCTCCGATAGTTGCCCTGAATCCCAGGGGAGCCCTCTTCAATGCTTCGAAGATGGATATTTTCCGGACCAGTGGCTTTTTATTGGCTAATACCAGGGCCATGCCTTTTTCAGCGCATTCAACCAGGAAGGGTGTAGTAACAGAGGAATCGGTTGCATCGATGATTGAGAGACCCCTGATATCCAATCGCTGTATTTCCTGCAGGAGAGGGGAAAGGTCACGGCTATGTTTTTCGGGACCATACCGGCTCATCACATCATCTGATCCTTTAGAGGAAATAATCTCCTCCAGAACTCCATCCGGAATTCCCTCAGGCTGGAAAAGAAAGGATTTGCTATTGGCAATCCCAGTGTGCCGGAAAAGACTATTGCCTTCACGATCTTTGTATTCCAGTACATTGCGGACCACTTCGCGGCCGACATTGCCGACACCCAGTTGTATGACCGGGATAATTTTCATGGACTAATAGCAGATGGGTTTAGTCTTCACGCGTTTCAAGCGTTACCGGCTCCAGGATCTTATACACGGGATAGGGATTAAACGCTCTTCCCCATTGCGGGGATAAATACCGGTCGAAAAAGTTCCAGTAGAGCAGCCCATCATCCGATTGGGGTTCCAGTAGATATGCAATGAGATTCCCCAGTGGTTGCGATGTGCGAATAACCGGTGTGCCGGTTGGGAATTCTTTTTCAATTTTAACAAATTTGCCTTTCACACTGTTTGGATAATGTCCCTGGAATAGCCGATTTGCCGGAATTAATTCTTCAATCTGGAACTCTTCTACATCCAGGGTCTGGCTTTCAGCCAACCGTTCAACCGTTATTCCATGTTTTTCAAACAGTTTCAGTACATAAAGGTCCGGATACTCAAGGAGATAGGCAAAAGGAAATTTCACACTGGTGGTTGGATAATAGTCTGCATAATACGGGATGGTGACTGTTTTCATCCGGTCGGTTTTAACCATCCTTCTTCTTCCGGTTTCCGTCCCCGTTTCTGGTATTTCGACCTCATAGGCGTTGATGGTTACTTTTTCCGGGGTGGGTTCGGGCTGGTAGGTAATGGCAAACGAATCGGCAGGTGCCGGCGCCATCCCCCGGTTGATCGTTTTCAGGTCAACCATCCGGATGATATCACGGATCTCGCGGTTGTTTTGCGAGGCATACTCCACGACTGACTGGATCAGGAAATAGCACCCCTCGACCCGGGATTTGAAATCGGCATAGACATAATTTTCATTTAGAATGGCCAGCCTGTTCCGCAGGCCGAAATAATTGGTGATATACCGTGGTTCGCTGGCATAAGGGTACCAGCCCTTCTCAAAATCCATCGGATCTCTGAAATTACCATAATAGCAGTTCTTCACGTTAAACTCATCCCTGAGCCGGGTGCCTACAGCCGGCATCATCTTATCGCGCATGTAGTTGATGAGTGTCCGGTCTCCATTCGGATTGAGCATCCACATGAATGTTACCGGCTCTTCATGATAGGATCCATTGGTTGTATGGCAGTCCATGAAAATGTAAGGATCCCAACGGTTAAACACGTTGGTGATCACTCCTTCTATTTCCGGAGACTCAACCTTCATTGCATCCCGGTTGAGGTCAAGGAGCATGCCATTATGCCTTACGCCAACTCCGTTCCCCGGTCCGTTTTGATTACGTCGGTTCATGGAGCTGATTTTTTCGTTTCCATCGGCATTCAGGATCGGGCAAATCAGCAGGACCATCTGGTCAAGAATATTGCGGTCATTTTCCTTCAGGAAATCCCTTGCATACATTAAAGCAGCTTCTTTTCCTTCCACTTCTCCGGCATGAATATTTGCCTGAATGTATACTACGATCCGGTCATCATTTTCAAGGTCTTTGGGTGATGCGGGTAACGGATCCCCGATAACCAGAAGGGGGACCTCTCTGCCCTCTGCAGTGGTGGCGATATGTTCGATATGCACCAGGGGGGACTCTTTTTCCAGGCCCGAAATAAATTGCATGACATCCTTATAGGTGGATGTGGATTCGTAATTGGACCGTTCGGCAACCGTTTGCACCGTTAGCTGGCTGTAGGTTGCTAAGCACATGATCCAGGAGAGAACCAGTAAAAGGGATATTTTTTTCATAATATTAAAATTTTAAGGAAGTAAATATACTGAATTAACTCAAGTTGAACAGATGGTACTGGAGCTACTTTTCCGAAAAAAATAATATTTTATGGTGAGATTTCTTACTTTTTTCTTTGGAGACTAAACCGGTACCTTGAGTTATTATTCAAACGCTCTCATCTCCTGAATGGTGGTTTTGATCACCGGCCAGCCTCCATGTCCCCCGTCTTCCACAACAACAAGTTTTGAATCGGGAAGAGCCTGGTGCAGTTTATAAGCTGTTATCAGGGGACAACACATATCGTACCTTCCATTGACAATGGTGCATGGAATGCCAGTAATCCTGTCTGCATTTTTTAAGATCTGGTTCTCTTCCAGGAAACATTTATTTGCCATATAATAGTTTTCGAGCAGGGCAAACGCATACAGGTTATTATTCCTGATACTTTGTTCTATCGCATCATCCGGTACGTTAATATCGGAAATTTTCATTTCATACCGTGCCCATTCGCTGGCATATTTGGTTTGCATTGCCCGGTCAGTGCTTGTCAGCAGTTCAAGCAAATAATCGGGCAGGGGTTTTTTTCCGGGATCCGGAAGAGACTGTATCAAGCGGTTATACGCATCGGGAAAATATTTTCCCGCACCGCCATGATAGAAATGATCGATCTCCCCCCGGGTTGCAGTCCATACACCCCTGAGCATCATTCCGGAAACATTGTTCGGATAGGTCTCAGCATAGAGCAGCGATAAGGTTGATCCCCATGACCCCCCAAACAGGAACACTTTTCCCAGACCAAGATGCTTCCTGAGTTTTTCCATATCCTCAACCAGCAAATCGGACCGGTTCTCGTTAATTTCTGCAAAAGGTTTAGATTTTCCGGCCCCGCGCTGATCAAACAAAATGATCCGGAATTTTTTGGGATTGAAAAACCTTCTCATGGTGGGGTTGGTTCCTCCACCGGGTCCGCCATGCACCATAAAAACGGGTTCCCCTTTAGGATTTCCACACTGTTCGTAATAGATCGTATGCAATTCCGATACGGGAAGATAACCGGTATCATAGGGCTGGACCGCAGGCCAGATCTCAACCTCCTTGCTACTTTTCGTTCCTAACCAGCTACCAAAAAAAAACAGAGAGGAAATTACCGCGATCGCAGAAAGGGTGATAATGAAATTTTTCCTCTTCATATTCTAAAATACTTTAAATTTCCTTGGTGATCTGTTTGAAACTGCAAGAAAAATGAGCAAAAACAAAATAAATATAGCGCTACTATTCATCATTTCCAAGGAGCAGAAAATAATTTAGTGCAGGGGACAGGAATGGTATAGTGATAAATTTTTTATATTTACTTGATAACTTAACAGGAAATAAATTATGGAAGATGCCAACATGTTTAATCTCATTTCATTAAAAGTTAAATGTCCGGTATGTGGCCAATCGTTAATGGATGAAGAGCAACTTGTGGATAACTCTCCCAGTATTAAGCTGAACATTAATATTGGGGATGAAACCGGGACAATCCGGTTGAGCTCTGTTTATGAGAGTTACAATTACCTGACGGATCTTGAACTTCCCGATGATGAGGTAGCTAGAATGTCTTGTCCGTTATGCAATTCAAATCTGCTTAGTAAGGAGGAGTGCGATGTGTGCAAAGCCCCTTTTATTCTGCTGGATATTGAGCTTGGGGGAACCGTTTCAATTTGCTCCAGGGTGGGTTGTAAGAATCATTTTATGAAGTTTGTAGATTTTTCCTTTGCGCTGAAAAACCTGTTTGAGGAGACCGAACGGTTGCATCATTATCATCACGACCCGGAAGATGAGAAAATCGAGACCATCAGATCCGGAAGTTTCTTGCGCTCTTATTGCCCCCATTGCCAGAAATCGATGATCGATTCCGGTTCTATAAAATTCCTGGTAACACGGAAAAAGGAAACCGGTTATTTGATGCTCAGTCCCTACCTGAATATCTTCACCTCAAAATCCACCATACTCCTGCCGGAAGATCAGGTAATAGAAGACCTGGCTTGTCCGCAATGCAAGAAAAGTCTTATTCTTCCGAAAAAGAGATGCGAGGCGTGCGGGAGTAAAATAGCACGGATCGAGATCAGTGCCAGAAAAAAACTGATTGATTTCTACATCTGCTCAAAAAAAGGATGCCGCTGGCATGGACTCAGCCAGGAAGACCTGCATGAAATACGGCTGGAGGATAGTCTGGAATGGTGAGAGCCAAGATAAAAGATAAAAGTAAAAAGATAGAAAGAAAAAAGATTAAGAAAAAAAATCAAAAAATCATCTATTTGTTTTAGAGACAATTGATCCAAGTATTCTCTTAAGTTCTCCTGATTCTGTTAGAAGCCAAATTAGTTCAGCATCTTCGCTGAGCTCAGGTAATGTTGCCTTGATAATTCGCAGCCAATAGTTTGATTCACGCATTTCTCGTAAAGAGATCCGAACTTTATTATTAAAATCTGGTCGTGATGAACCAGCCTGAGATTCTTCATAGTTCGCACCTGAAGAAGTACTACATTTTGCATATTGATACCGAATTGTTTTAAATTCCGGAGTATCTGGAAGTTTTTTCAGGAAATTAATCGATCGGACTGCAAAGTTGAATAACCTTTTATTTAAGTCCCCTGTTTCGCTCATAAAACTTTGTATCTATCGATTTTGAAATAAGATTTAAATCAAAATTCTATGGAGGGTTTATCTGTATACTTTTATCTTTTTACTTTTATCTTTCTTTCACCAAACCCCTGTTTGGAGATATTCCTCTATACCCCGGGCTGCTTTTTTACCGGCGCCCATAGCGAGGATAACGGTAGCTGCGCCGGTAGCAACATCACCTCCGGCAAATACGCTTTTTTTTGAGGTTTTACCTGTTTCGGGATCTGCAATGATGTTCCCCCATTTACCGGTTTCGATATCGGGGGTTGTTGAAGGTATCAATGGATTGGGGCTGTTGCCGATAGCAATGACAGCCACGTCGATGGGCATTCTGAAGTTTGCATCGGGTATGGGTACGGGTCTGCGTCTGCCTGAATCGTCGGGTTCGCCCAGTTTCATCCGGATGCATTCTACTTCCGCTACCCAGTTTTTTTTATTCCCATGGAATGCAGCAGGATTAGAGAGTAACTGAAAAACAACGCCTTCCTCTTCTGCATGGTGGATCTCCTCATCCCGGGCAGGCATTTCATTTCTTGAACGTCTGTAGATGATGATCGATTTTTCGGCTCCGAGGCGGAGTGCTGACCGTGCACAATCCATGGCAACATTCCCGCCCCCGACCGTGGCAACCCGTTTTCCTCTAACAATGGGAGTCTTATATTTTGGGAAAAGGTAAGCTTTCATCAGGTTTGCTCGTGTCAGGTATTCGTTTGCTGAATAGATCCCATTCAGGTTTTCACCCGGAACTTCCAGAAACCAGGGCAGTCCTGCACCGGTACCCAAAAACAGGGCATCGTACTCTTTTAACAGTTCATCGATGCTTTTCACCTTGCCGATAACGGAATCGGTATACAGTCTCACCCCAAGTTTCTTGAGGTAATCGATCTCCCCGAAAACGATCTCTTTGGGTAAACGGAATTCCGGGATTCCGTACACCAGCACCCCTCCTGGCTGGTGTAGCGCTTCAAACATATCCACTTTGTGCCCCCATCGCACCAGGTCAGCTGCTGCAGTGATCCCTGCCGGGCCTGCGCCGACAATTGCAACTTTTTTCCCGGAGGATTTTGGTTTTGGAGGAATCTCAATCTCACCCTGTTCCCGTTCCCAATCAGCAAGGAAACGTTCGAGGCGTCCGATGGCTACCGGTTCATTTTTTACTCCAACAACACAAACCTTTTCACACTGTTCTTCCTGTGGGCAGACACGGCCACAGATGGCAGGCAAAATATTTTTTTCCTTCAGCAGGTTAATCCCTTCTTTAAAGTCTTTTTCTGCTATAAGCCGGATAAAACCGGGAATATCGATCTCCACCGGGCAACCTGCGATACAGCCTGGATTTTTACACTGGATGCACCGTTTAGCCTCCTGCACCGCCTCTTCAATGGAATAACCGAAGGGTACTTCATTAAAATTCCGGATCCGCTCTTTTGCAGGCTGCTCCCGCATGGGAGTTTTTCTCGGACTTATCTTAGCCATACGTTTACCTCTCCTTTGATATGATCTCTTCTTCCAGGTATGCTTTTCTGCGGGACATAATGATATCCCAGTCTATCTTATGAGCATCAAAATGGGGACCATCCACACAGGCGAATTTTGTCTGGTTATCGACCACAATCCGGCATGCGCCACACATTCCGGTACCATCAATCATTACAGGATTCATGCTAACAATGGTTTTTATCCCAAACGGTTCGGTTACTTCTGCAACTTTATACATCATGAATGTACAACCCACAGCAATGATGCGATGGATCTTCGTTTTTTCCGTAAGGTCTTTCTGAAGAATATCCCAGGCATGCCCCTTTTTTCCCCGTGATCCATCCGTGGTGGCATATTTCACTTCATGGGAGACTTTTTCAAGTTTATCGTTCCAGTAAAGTAAGAAATTGCTTCTTGCCTCAGAATAGGTGATGATTCTGTTTCCTTCCTTCCTCAGGGCTTTGGCTGCCTGGTAGATGCCACCAATTCCATAGCACCCACCCACCAGCGCTACCGTTCCGAATTTTCCCAACTCAAAAGGATTACCCAGAGGGCCGGTAAATGAGTAAAGTTTGTCCCCTGCATTCAGTTCAGCCATGCGTTGTGAAGAAGCACCGATCTCGAGAAAAACAAACGTTACCGTACCGGCTTTTCTATCCCAGTCGGCAATCGTTATGGGTGTCCGCTCGCTGTACTCATCCGGAATAACAATAACAAACTGACCCGGCAGTGCTTTCTTCGCAATTCCGGGTGCACGTACCGTGCAGGTGTGCACATTGGGCACCAGTTCTTCCCGTTCAATGATCTCAATCATCTAAAATGGCTTTAAAATCAGACATATACGAAGCGATTGGATTTCCAATATACCGGTATTTTTCTCTTCCTGAACCGTTCAATGAAAAGAGCGACTTATCCATCTCAGGCAATTCATCTTCTACCACGCTTGGGAGGCGATCCTTCTTGCCTGGCGCGGGAAAAGCCAGATCAGTAAACGATTGGATCTCTGTAAAAATTTCTTCCGTATTGGTATGCTCAAAACCGGTCTCCTGCATGCGCCTGGTGATGGAAGCGATGATTTGCGGAACAGTATACAACCCTTCGTCCGGTTGAATGATGCGTTTCAGCTCTTTTAGTTTCCGGTCCATGGTTAGCACATGCCCTGATGTTTCGGTGAATGTTAACATTGGCAGAAAGACATGGGCAAATGTTGAGGTTTCCGTCAGGAACAGATTCTGCTGTACCAAAAATTTCAACTTTTCCAAACCGGGATGAAATGGTATATCTCCAGTGACATAAAGGGAGGTGATTCCATCTTCTCTGATGTTGCTTACCATCTCCCGGTAGCTCATGCCCCTGATTTCACTCAACACCACTTCCCAGTTGTCTGACCATTGTTTCCGGTTTTCCGGATCGGACAGACTCTTGAATCCCGGAAGAAGATCCGGATGCATTCCGGAGAAGGTGCTACCATAGCGGTTTCCTTCATCCAGCAGGAAGAGAATACCGTTTGATTTTTTCTTTCCCAATTCCTTCTCGAGGGAGATGAGCACGTGTAACGCTTGTTGGCTTTCGGGTCCGCGCAACATTTTTTCTCCCGCAACAATGATCAATCGCCGGGTTTTTTTCAATGCCCTGATTGTCTTTTCGAGATTTCCTATCGATATACCGGTTTCCTGGATCCTTTTATTCACTTTTTGGTTCTTTGCCATTGCTCCGCTGGCAGTTTTGGATCGTGAGGATATTTTTATACCATCCAGCAGCAATTCCAGTAAATTTCCGAGCAATCCCGGTTTATATTGAAGGTGATGTGAGGCAAATCCGGTGGTTTTGTTTGCATCAGGATGGGCATGGATGATGGTGGCACCATTTCGTGATGCTTTTCTGATCCTGTTTTCCACCATTGGATGTGTTTCCGATGCGTCGGTGCCGATCAGAAAGAGTGTATCACTATCCGTTATCCGGTCGATTTCAACCGGTGGATTTACCAGATGGTAATTGGAGATTGTGGGAAGAAGGTTTCTGTTGCTATAAGCGTTGTATACATCATTGTTGTTCGACCGCATGACTTTCCTGGCAAATTTCTGCAGGATATAGTTCTCTTCCAGGGAGGTCATTGCGGAGCCGATCATCCCAAACTGGTTGCCCCTGTATCGTTCCAGATTGGCTGCTGAATAGGAAATGGCTTCATCCCAGGTAACCTCTATCCAGTTCCCATTCCGTTGAATCATGGGTGTTTTGATTCGGTCCGGATGGTGGGCAATATCTCCGGGGATAAATTTCCCCCGCACACAGAGCTGGATCGGATTAGTTCTTCCTTCGGGAGGGGGACCAACGTTGATGATCCGGTTTTCACGCGTATTGACATTCATGTTGCATCCTTCACCACAAAAGATACAGGTTGTTTTGGCAGACCGGTCCGGAGGATTCACCCACCTTCCCATTTTCTCAGATAATGATCCGGTAGGGCATACATCAACGCATGCACCGCAGAATTCACACCCTGCATCCTTCTGGGATTCGCCAAAGGCTGTGCCAACCATGGTTGATTTTCCCCGCTGAACAAAGGCAAGAACACCACTATTTCGCTCCTCATTGCAAATCCGGACACAGCGGCCACAAAGGATACAAAGGTTGTAATCGATTTCGTAAAAAGGATTGTCCTTAATCACCGGGAGTCCCCTGTAATCGATCGGATAATCAATCTCTTTTATTTCCAGGTAATCGACCAGATCCTGGAGTTCGCAATCGCCATTGCT
>CAZTES010000049.1:3569-18306 GCA_964612275.1 uncultured Rikenellaceae bacterium | reverse complement strand
GGTCATTGCATGCTAAAAGCGTGGCTTCCTATTATCCGGATTACCTTGATGGACCACACATCGTCTGGACCGGAGAGGATGAAGCCATTCAATTTTACATGAAGAGAGACAGTGCAAAAGATGAAACGGTTACCAAATCAAAATTGCTGAGGATTGATAAATCACCCTTTCTTTTCAAAGGTCTGGCAGGCGATACCTCCACCTATATTTTAATTAAAGAAAAGAAACAACTACCCGCAAAATACACCAGTGTTAATAAAATTCTTGCCATTGGGGATGTCCATGGTGGATACGATAGCCTGATACATTTCCTGAAAATACACGATGTTATTGACAATCAACTGAATTGGTCATGGGGCGACGGACATCTGGTCTTTATGGGGGATATATTTGACCGCGGAGAAAAAGTGACGGAGTGTTTGTGGCTAATCTATGAACTGGAATACCAGGCACCCAGGCAGGGAGGAATGGTACATCTCATCCTTGGCAACCATGAGTTGCTTGTTATGGGGGAGAATATTAATGATGTTGCGGAGAAGTATAATTATATGACCAACTACCTCAGTATTTTCTACTCCGACTTTTATGCAGAAGATACAGAGTTTGGCCGATGGCTGAGAACTAAAAATATTGCCATAAGGATTGATGATAGGCTTTTTGTTCATGGAGGAATCTCACCATCCTTCCTGGAAAAAGATATCGGATTGGAAGAGATGAACCAGCTGATTGCAAAATTTTTATATGACAGGGTTGACTCCTCCGGGCTTGAAAAGACCAGGTTCCTGTTGGGTGAGCTGGGACCCTTCTGGTACAGGGGATATATCTCCAGAGGTGAAACTTACCAGAGGATCAAAGAACATGAACTGGATAAAGTACTTGATTACTTTGATATTTCCTGTGTAATTATTGGCCATACTAATGTATCAAAGGTAAAAAGCTTATACCATAATAAAGTATTGGCCACCGATATCCCATTCTATCTTCCCAAGTTTACATTTCAGGCATTGATGATAGAGGATGACAACTATTTTGTCCTGGGTAGTGATGGAAGTAAGAATCCACTGGAATAGCATTCATTTGACACGCATTATGGCGGGAAGTATTCAGTATACGAACAAGCACCGCGTTAGTCATATCAAGCCCGGAATCGTGTCCTTTCTGATCTTTCTTTTCTTTTTTCTGTATCTTATCGCTTCCGGGTTTCAACATAACCGGTTGCCACGGTACCAGGATCCGGTAATCTTAACCACCAATCCTGATGTAAATGGAGTTGAACTGGAGATCAAACTGACCAAAGGGTACGCATTTTTGAATCCCCTGTTCGCTTTCTGGTATGAAGATACGCTGGGAAATTTCATGCAGACACTCTATGTTGCAAGGTCTGTGGGAACGGGATATTTTCAGTACGGTATACTGGTTGACGAGGAATGGGAGCCTGAAGCTTTACGCAAGCCGGCTACCCTGCCTGTCTGGGCACACCGAAGGGGAATAATGGCCAATGACAGCCTCTACATGCCAACACCGGACAACCCGGTACCGGATGCCGTGACGGGTGCAACACCTCAAACAAACTTTATCCTGAAAACAAAAACAAACGATAAAGAGCTGAGATTTATCACTCTGTTCATGGAAATCAACCAATCGTACGATTGGAATGATTATTATACACTTGACATTCATCCGCAAGATCACAATTACAAGGACAACAACCAACCGGCAATTGTCTATTCTGTCACGATCGATTTGAAGAAAAACAACAAAACCTACAAAATGAGGCCCCTGGGTCACAGCCATATTGCAGGGAAGGATGGTTTGATCTACAGGGATATGGAAAACATTACAACTGCATTGTCCATCGTCAGGGAGGTAGAGGTTATTGTAAAATAAACCGCTATCCCCGTTATTCTGCTGATTATGCTTATGAAAAATCTAATCTGCTATATCCTCGTATTTTTCTTTTTCCTCGGGAGTTTTTCGAATGGAACCGGTCAGGTAACGGGATTTACACTTGACCATTTCAAGCCCGGCTCAACACAATCGGAGATTCCTTTGTTTCATGAAGAAAGCCCAATTGAAGTTACCTTCTCCACGGATCTCAGAACGCTTATTTTCGATGTCGGTGATAAAAGAGAATCCCATCCGGCAACCTTAACGTACCAGGAAGGCACAGACACCATCACCCTTGAAGTGATGCTGAAAACAAGAGGAAATTTTCGCAGAGCCCGTGCAACGTGTGATTTCCCTCCACTGCGTGTTGAGTTTGACAAAGATACTCTGCCGGGTATGCTTTTCTCGGGTATGAAGGATGTAAAAATGGTTACTCATTGCAGGGACCGCAAACTCAATCAACGGTACATCCTCGAGGAATACCTGATCTATAAAATTTACAACCTGTTTACTGATCTCAGCTATAAAGTACGGCTGGCAAAAGTAACCTATATCGATACAAAAGAGAGGATAAAACCGATTCACCAGTTTGCCTTTTTCATTGAGCCGACGGGAAAAATGGCAGCACGGAATGGAGGAAGGGAGATTGAACTAAAAGGACTTGCATTGAATTATATCAACCATCCAATTATAAACCTGTTTACCATTTTTCAGTATTTCATTGCCAATACCGATTGGTCTATCCGGGCGCTTCATAATGTAAAAATGATCTCCTTCAGTTCCGAACCCATGGCTATCCCGGTCCCCTATGATTTCGACTTCAGTGGTGTTATAAGTACCTATTATTCTGTACCGGATTCCGCTCTCGGGATCGCTTCTGTTCGTGTTCGTCTGTTTCGTAGCAACTGCCGGAAGACGGAGGAACTGGAAACAACCTTCGAACTATTCAGGGAAAAGAAACAACAGATCTATGATCTGTATCGTAACTTCCCCTACTTAGAAGAGAAGAGAGTGAAGAAAATCTTGCAGTACTATGATGAATTCTATGAAACGATAATCGATGAAAAAGATGCCAGGAGAGCTTTTGAGCAGTGTACTGACCACTAATTGACATGAGAGAAAAACCATTCCTGCATGTATCCCTTTTTCTATTTCTGCTGATCCAGCTTGCCTGCACCGGTGGGAAAAAACCGGATGAGGTACGCATTCGTATCATTGAAACAACCGATATACATGGTGCGATCTATCCTTATGACTTTCTGAATGATCGCGACACAAAATACTCGCTTGCCCGGATCCATACTTTTATTGCGAATGAGAGAAAGGATAACAGCCATGAGGTCATCTTATTAGACAATGGGGATATTCTCCAAGGGGAACCGGTTGTCTATTTTTCTAATTACATGGATACTGCATCCATTCACGTTTGTGCAGCGGCAATGAATTTCATGGAATATGACGCAGCTACAGTAGGAAATCACGACATTGAAGCCGGTCATGATGTTTACGATAAGCTGGTTGATGAATTTCACTTTCCATGGATGGCGGCAAATGCCATTGACATTTCAACCGGAGAGCCCTATTTTAAGCCCTATACCATCATTAAGAGGAATGGTTTACGGATGGCTGTTCTGGGGCTGATCACCCCCGGGATCCCGCAGTGGCTTCCCCCCCAGTTATACTGCGGGATCGCTTTTGACGATATGGTGAAATCAGCTTCCTTCTGGATAAACGAGATTGAAAAAAAGGAAAAGCCGGATCTGATCATCGGTCTTTTTCATGCCGGGCACGATTATACATATGGCGGTCAGATGAAAAATGATCCCGGAAATGAAAACGGATCGCTCCTGGTGGCTGAACAGGTTCCCGGTTTTGATGTCATCTTCATCGGTCATGACCATGATGTACTGCTTGACAGTTTAATCAATATTGAGGGGGAAACGGTCTATATTGTCGATCCCGGAAGCCATGCAAGGTATGCCGGGGTTGCAGATGTTTTTCTGAAATACAATCACAAAATGAGGAAATACGATAAAAAAATCTCCCTGGAACTGGTCAATATATCAGAATACGATCCGGATACAATATTCCTCGATCACCTGCAGTGGTATTTTCAGCAAACCAGACAATTTATAGAAACAAAGGTGGCAACACTAACGGAAGATATATACAGCAGGGAAGCGCTGTTTGGCAATTCTGCCTTTACGGATCTTATCCACACGATCCAGCTCGATCTGACGAATGCCGATCTCTCGTTTACAGCACCGCTTGCTTTCAATTCAGTGCTCGAAGCGGGAGAATTAACTGTGGGAGACCTGTTCAGGCTGTACCGGTTTGAAAATTTCCTCTATTCAATGGACCTCACAGGAATAGAGATTGACAATTACCTGGAATATTCATATGGACAATGGTTTAATCAAATGCATCATGAGTCCGATCACCTGCTGAAGTTTGAACTGAATGACCAGGGTAACCCGGTCAGAAGCGGTCCGGGTAATACCGCCCGTCTCAGTGGCAGGTATTATAATTTTGATTCAGCAGAAGGAATAAACTATGTGGTCGACGTTTCAAAACCTGTTGGAGAACGGATCACCATTACTTCATTTACCAACGGTTCTCCTTTTGAAGAAGAGAAAACCTACCGCGTTGCCCTCAATTCATACCGGGGAAGTGGTGGTGGAGGACACCTTACTTCCGGTGCAGGAATATTGGAAAATGAGCTTTCTGAACGAATTACTTTTTCAACCACCAGAGACCTCCGCTATCATATGATCGAATGGATGAATGATCAACAGGTTATCAAACCGGCAGCATACGATAATTGGACAGTCATCCCCCATGCCTGGTGGATGGAGGGAAAAGAGCGAGACAGAAAGATACTCTTTTCGTTTGAAGAGTGACACCGCCGCGACAACCAACATCCTGTTAAAAAATTTAACCTTTTTATGACCTGAAAGTAACAGAAATAATTCTATTTTTGTAGATCGTAATAATCCATTGACAAAACTGAAAAATCATGTTTAAAAATTTACCACTCGTTCTTATCCTTTTTATCGCTGTTGCATCGTGCAAGCCAGAAGCTGATGTGGCTGTAACAGAAAAAAAACCCGAAGTTAAGAACATTATTTTTCTCATCGGAGATGGAATGGGTGTGTCTCAGATATATGCCGGAATGACAGCCAATAAAGGGCCCCTGGCATTGGAAAAATGCCAGCACATCGGATTCATTAAAACTTATTCCTCCACTCATTACACAACCGATTCAGCTGCCGGCGGTACGGCTTTTTCCTGTGGAAAGAAAACAAAAAACGGTATAATCGGTATGGATCCGGATAGCACATCACTGAAAACGATCCTTGAGATAGCGGAAGAACATGGCCTTTCGACAGGACTCATTTCCACCAGTGCCATTACCCATGCCACACCTGCTTCCTTTATCGCACACGAGGTAAGCAGATACAATTATGAAGAGATTGCTGCTGACTTCCTGGATACAGACATTGATCTGTTCATCGGTGGCGGAAAGGACCATTTTGCGGACCGGGAGGATGGACGGGATCTGGTTAAAGAGCTGGAAGATAACGGGTATACGGTACTGAATTCCATGGAAGAAATTGAACACTTTGCCGGAGACAAACTGGCAGGATTCACTGCAAACGGGCACAATCCCAGGTACTCAGAGGGAAGGGACAATATGCTGCCCCTTTCGGTGGAAACAGCAACCCGCGTGCTCAGTCAAAACAAAAAAGGATTCTTCCTGATGGTTGAAGGTTCGATGATTGACTGGGGTGGGCATGATAATAATACGGATTATATCGTCGAAGAAATGCTGGATTTTGACCGGGCAATCGCTGCAGCGCTCGACTTCGCAGAAAAAGATGGAAAAACACTCGTAGTCGTTACCGCCGACCATGAAACCGGAGGGATGGCAGTGCAGGGTGGCGATTTCCAAACCGGTCAGGTAAGGGCTGCTTATACAACGAAAAGCCATACGGGCGTGATGGTCCCGGTATTTGCTTATGGTCCCGGGGCAGAAACCTTTATAGGAATTTATGAAAATACGGGCATTTTTACCCGGTTCACGGAGCTCTTTCGGTTTGAACTTCAATAAACCGGAACAACACCTGCATCCCTTTTCTTTTTTTTCCAAACATGACAAGAACCATTTACTTTTTGCTGGTAATCATTACCGGACTTACCCTGACGGTTTGTAATGTCCGGAATAGTGCTTCAGACAATCATTCACAGGAACCATCGGATGAGCCGGTCGAAATTATTCCAGACATCATTGTTCCGCAGTTGCCGGACCAACTCGATGAAAGTTCCGGAATGATCCTGTTCAGGGAGCTGCTCTGGACAATCAATGACAGTGGCGGGGAAGCTGCCCTTTATGGTTTTGACCGGAATACCGGAGAGGTAAAACAGGTAGTGCGGATTGAAAATGGAGAAAATGATGACTGGGAATCTTTGGCTTCCAGCCAACAACAAATCTTCATCGGAGATTTTGGAAACAATTGGGGTAACCGGAAAAACCTTGGAATATATGTCATTGATAAATCGGATATACCTGCAACCGGGGATGTAAGCCTGTCAGCTGAACGAATCGATTTCAGCTATTCAGACCAGACAAATTTTAATTTCGGACCGAATAATAATCCCTATGATTGCGAAGCATTTATCTGGTTCAGGGATTCATTATTCCTCTTTACCAAAGACTGGGTGACAAGAAATACAAAAGTATATGCAATGCCTGCAAAACCAGGGATGTACAAAGTGGAACCTGTTGATTCATTCGCTGTCAAGTGCCTGATCACGGGAGCTGATATAAGCCAGAATAGGGAAAAACTGGTACTTCTGGGGTATGCAGATTATGTCCCGTATATCTGGTACTTTGATGGGATCAATAAAGGCAAGCTCCTGAGTGGCAAAAGCATTCAATTAAGCATGACTGAATATTTCGGAACGCAAACCGAGGGGATTGCTTTTTCAGGGAACGACACCCTTTTTATCTCCTCGGAGCAGTCACAACTCCCCTCCCGCATTTACCGGTATGTACTGGATGAAGATGGTTTCTGGTCCCGAGAAACTCCATCCGCCAAAGGCGGATAAGGTGGAACTCACTTCTCATCTCTCTCCTTATTCGTCAGACCAACTTGCCAACGCACATTCCAGCCCTTAGTGGTCAGACGAAGCATCACCCATTCCTTAGTCTCTCCGTCCCTCAGTCACTTAGTCTCTCCGTCTAACTCTCTTCGTCACCCAGTCTCCCCCTCTCTTCGTCTCAAAGTCTCTCCTTCATAATTCGTTATTCATTATTCTTCATTCCTCCACCCCATCCTCCTCCACCGGGTGTTTTAATAACAAACCGGTCTCCTTTATGGATTTCTATTCCATCGATGCTGCCGAGCGGGATCTTTTCTCCCTGGCTGGTAATCACATACTGTTTTCCCCGCTTACCCGGCTTGCCACCCTGCATGCCATAGGGAGCTTCCACGCGATGCTGCGTAAGCAAGGAAAGGGAAACGTCATCGAGGAATGTGATCTCACGAATCACCCCATTCCCTCCTTTTCTTTTTCCTTTGCCTCCTGATCCTTTTCGTATAGCAAACCGGTTGAGCAGTACCGGGTAACGAAGTTCAAGGATTTCCGGGTCGGTGATTCGGGTATTTGTCATGTGGTGGTGTACGGCTGATGCACCGTTAAATTCTTTTCCTGCGCCACATCCACCGCATATGGTTTCGTAATAGCTGAATGTTTTGTTTCCAAAGAGGACATTGTTCATGGTTCCCTGGCTGCATCCAAGGACACCAAATGCTTTCAGCAGGGTATCTGTCAGTCGCTGGCTAACCTCCACATTTCCTCCTACAATGGGCGGGCATTGTAAGGGGTCATCCGGAAAATCAGGATCAAGAAGTCCTTTGGGGACAGTAAGGTTCACCGGCTCAAGCAGTCCGTCGTTCAGGGGAATATTTTCGTTGATCAGTAGCCGCAAAACATAGATCACGACACTATCGACAATTGCTTTTGTAGCATTCATGTTTCCCGGGTGTACAGGACCGGTTCCGGTAAAATCTATTTTGCAGAGGTTGTCATCAATTTCCACTTTGACTATCAATGGGGTGTGATCATCGAGAAATTCTTCTGCCTGATAGATCCCATTGGGAATTTTCCTCAATGTACTATGCATTTTCTTCGTAGCATGGCTACGAATCTCATCCATATATTTTTTCACACTGTCCAATCCATACTGCGCAACCATTTCAAGCAAAGCGCTGGCGCCGTAACGGTTTGCAGCGAGGGCAGCGTTCAGATCGGCCAGATTTTCTTCAACCGATCTGGATGGATAGGTTGAGTCTTCAAGGATTGACCGGATCCCTTCCCAATCTGCGATATGATTCCATACCAGGTAAAACGGATCAATGATCACTCCCTCTTCGGCGAGGTTCCTGGCATCCGGAGGCATCGATGCAGGCCGGATGCCGCCGATTTCCGCATGATGGGCTCTGTTGACCACATAGCCTGCCAGCTGTTCGCTTTCTGTAAAGACAGGTGTTACCAGTGTAATATCGGGCAGGTGGGATCCCCCGTATTTCGGATGGTTGGTAACGATGGTATCCCCCGGATTCATGGAATACTCTTTCCTGATGTTTCGCACACAAAGCCCGAGGCTGCCGAGGTGCACCGGGATGTGCGGTGCATTTGTCACCAGTCGCCCTTCCGGATCCAGCAGAGCACATGAAAAATCGAGACGCTCCTTAACATTCACGGAAAAGGAGGTTCGCTGGAGCATGGATCCCATGCTTTCAGCAATCGAAGTAAACCGGTTGGTAAACAGCTCCAGTTCAATTTCCCGGATGCTTCCGGCAGCAACCAGTTCATCCTGGTCCTGCCCGGAAATTCTCGTTAAAAGGGCCGATCCAACCCCGTCAATGGTCATCTTCCATCCTTTTTCTATTAACGATGTACTGTGTCTGTCAAGCAATAATGCAAAACCATTGATTTCGGCTCCCGGTGAAAGATCTTTTTTCTTGAACACCGGTATTTCCATCCATTCTCCTTCAAGATTAGAACGAATCGAATGAGCCGGTGATGGGGCATACCTTTTATAAGGGGTTAATGGCTTGCTCTTTTCCTCGCTTTTACTGGATGCAATCGTCCGGATGGATTCCACCTCAATGGTCCGGTTTTCGGACCAGTGTCCAAAGATCCCTTCATATTTCATACGAAAATCATGAAGAACCTGCAATTTATTCACATAGGGAATTTCAAGGCTTGAGTCCTGTCCCTGGAACCGCAGGTAAACAGCCCGCAGACGGACATCAATATCTTTCCTGCTTACTCCTTCCTGTTTGACCCGGTCGATCGCCTCCTCGTCAAGGCTGGCAAAAAGATCGGATAGCCTGGAAGAGATCGTTTCATAGGGTGTCAGCAACTGCTTCTCGGCAAACCTTTCAATCACGGCATTCCCCAGTCCATGGGCACTTAGTAAACCAGCATCCTCCGGGATCAATATAGTTGACATATTCAATAATTCAGCGATGGCACATGCGTGCAACCCTCCGGCTCCGCCAAAAGCCACCAGGGTGTAATCCGAAGGATCATACCCCCGTGCAATGGATATTTTCCGGATTGCGGCAGCCATGATCTCGTTTGTAATCTGGAGGAACCCCCGGATCACTTCCTTTTTGTCCGGTTTTTCACCCCGTTTCTCTTCGATTTTCAGCAACAGCTCTTGAAGCCGGGATTCTGCTTCTTCCTGGAAAACAGGAATCCCAAACTGCCGGGTGTCGAGCCTTCCGGCCAGCAGGTTAATATCGGTAATGGTCAGTGGGCCTCCGGCTCCATAACATGCCGGGCCCGGGAAAGCTCCGGCACTTTCCGGTCCAACCCGCAGCGTGTACCCGTCAAACAAACAGATTGAACCTCCTCCGGCTGCAACCGTTTCAATGGAGAGGGCAGGACTGAAAATGTGAGCATCTCCTATTTGTAGTTCGAATTTGTATTCAAATTCATTCCCATACCTTGCCACATCCGTACTGGTACCACCCATATCGAACGAGATCAGGTGATCAAAACCCGATTGTCTTGCAATGGCTGAAGCGCCGACAACACCACCTGCCGGTCCGCTCAGCAGGCTGTCTTTCGGCTGAAACTCGCGGGAACTGATCAATCCTCCGGCACTCGTCATAACATAGATCGACTGGTTTTGAACCTTTCCTGCCACATTCATTAAATAATTGCATACTACCGGATAGAGATAGGAATTCACGATCGTGGTTTCAGCCCGGGGAAGGAATTTGATCATGTTGGAGAGTTCGCTCGAAAGGGAGATATTTTTAAAACCGGCTTCCAGCAAAAAGTCTCTGAACCGTTGCTCATGCTCCGGGCACCGGTAAGCATTCATAAATGCTATGGCAGCGGTATCAACTCCCCTGTTAATGAGTTTCGTTATTTTCTCCTTAACCGAAGAAGTATCCAGAGCCGTGACGATATTTCCATTGCTATCCATCCGTTCATCCACTTCAACAACGGATTCATAGAGGGGACGAGTTTTGCGGACCTCCTGAGCAAAAATATCAGGTCGCTGTTGCGTCCCGATTTTAATAACATCCCGGAATCCACAGGTTACAAAGAAGGCGGTGGATATTCCCTTTCTTTCCAGCAATGCATTGGTCCCTTTTGTCGAACCCAGCTTGATCTTCAGGTCAGGCAGATCTTCAGTCAATGCAGTTTGGGTTAAAATGCGGGCACCCAGTATGGGTGGTTCTTCCTCAGATATCAGTTCAAAGCTGTGTTGTTGATTAAAATATTTCGCGGGTAGGTCATCGTTAAGACAGATTATCCCCCCGCCGGGATCATAGGAATCAACAAGGAGTTCTGCATGCTTTTCTTTCAATAACCGGAAGGCATAGCCTGTGAGGATATCCCTTTTCAATCCCCAGCTTTCACCAACCCGGAGAGTCCTGCGATCGACCCACTCCAGGATGGTCCCCCTCAAAGTACTGTTGCTTAATACTTTGCATTTATACACCTGACCATCCGAATCAACTGCAATACAATCGGTAAAGGTTCCCCCTGTATCAATGTATATATCGTACGAAGGGTTCCTCATGTCTGATCATTGTTATCCATTCTCATCCGGAAAATCTTATAAAAAATCAATATACTGATGCCCAACGAGATTGCTGAAATAAGGAGGATGGTGCTCTGGTGATTCATCCATGCACTTCCCGTTACCGACAGAATTGCCTGCAGGATATTCGTCAACCCAATAATCAATGTAATCCAGACAACCAATCCCATGAAAACATTTAACAGGAGCCCGTTAATCCCTTTTTGTCCCATCAGGGTGGAATCGTTGACTATAAATAACAGGAAAACAGCAATAACAGGTAAAACCAGGCCATTCAAAGCTTGAGCAAGAATGATCACGGGGATTGGTTTCAGGTTGGTTAACCCGAAAACAAGTCCGGTAAGTAGCACAAAAATCCAGACAACCCGGAAGTTTCTTCCGGTTATCTGCCACCTCGCAGGGGATTTCAGAGAAAACAGGCTTCTGGCAGTAATTGCTGATGCAAGCGGAGCTGTTACTGCCGAGGTAAACCCTGCAGCAAACATTCCCAGTCCGAAAACATAGATAACCCACCTGCCCAGCTTTCCCGAGAGTGCTGTTACCAGGTTTTCATAGGTAAACTCTCCGGTTACAGCCGTACCGACGATCAAAACTGTCATCGAGATGATTCCTCCAAACAGTATGGCAATGGACAACCCGAACCGCATCTCTTTTATTTGCTGGTCTTTATCGGTTAGTCCTGATCCCATGAACAGGTTATAGGGTACTACGGTAGTTCCGATCAATCCGAGAACCAGCAGGCCTGCTCCGGAGTGCTGTGGAATTGACGGGATAAAACTGCCCTTCAGGATCTGAAGAACCGATGGTTTTAGCAGGACTGCCGTGAGCAAAAACGCAAAACCCATGAATACCACAAGGTATCCCATCATTCTGGAAAGAATGCGCAGGGATGGGATGCTCAGAACCAATGCGGCTAACGCTCCAATAACGCACACCAGGAAATACCTGGAAACGGGCCATATGATCTGAATTCCCGCTATCGCCCCCAGCAGGTTTCCTGTCTCATATGCCGCAGATCCAAAGATGATCGCCCCGACAACCAGCACCAGTATCCCCAGACGTGATGACTTGTTTTCAAACTGTGTGGAAATGGCTTCGCCAAGATTTCTCCCCGAATAAATGGTGATCCGTGCACTGGCTTCCTGTAAAAGAAGGCATGCCAGGGTTGAAAAAAGCAGGGCCCAGAGCAGGGCAAATCCATGCACAGCACCGGCTTTAGCCGCTGTCGTAACGGTTCCCGGACCGATAAAAGCAGCTGAAATAACGGACCAGAAGAGGATATTTAGCAATCGCTTTCTAAACACAGAAAAGGATTATTATGAAACAAACCCTTGGCAAATAAAACCTGGTTCAACACAAATTTTTCATTCCCTGAAAAATACTATTTTGTGATGAGTTTATATCCATCAATTTTCCCTTTTTCAACAGCTGGAATACCCTTAACCATCCATTCCGGTGCTGGTTTACCTTTAAGAAAATGATCATAATACTGAGCTACCCTGATGGTAAAATCAACCTGGTTGGGTCGTTTTCCCAGTCCATGATTTTCTCCATTGTAGTTCAACATCCAGGCAGGTTTCCCCAACCGACGTAATGCCACAAAAAATTCAATACCCTGGTACCAGGGAACAGCGCCATCTTCATCGTTATGCAACATGAGTACCGGTGTTTCAATTTTCGGAACAAAGAAGATCGGTGAATTCTGGATGTAATGGACCGGTTTTTCCCATAACGTTCCGCCAATACGGCTCTGGGTTTGTTCATACTGGAACATTCTGCTCATTCCGGATGACCAGCGTATTCCACCATATGCACTGGTCATGTTACTGACCGGGGCACCGGAATGGGCGCACGCAAATAGGTTAGTCCGTGTGACCAGGTAGGCGATCTGGTACCCTCCCCAGCTGTGGCCGTTTAATCCGATGTGGTCCTTATCCACATAATCAAACCGGTCGATTAGAGCCATTGTGCCACTGACTACGGCATTATAGGCACTTTCCCCCGGATATCCAATCGTATAAGGGATATCCGGCACAAACACCAGGTATCCGTTGCTCACATAATAGGTCCGGTTCATGGATGATCTCAACGGACGGGGTGTGGAATGATAGTGAATGCCATCGGAACTTCTCTCATAGAAATAAACGATCATGGGATATTTCTTCTCCGGGTCAAAATTTTCCGGTTTGTAGAGAATTCCCTGTAATTTATCCTGGTTAAAGGATATCCATTCCACCAGTTCCGCTGTGCCCCAGAGATAGTTTTCCTGTTGGGGATTTGTGCTGGATATACGTACCGGATTGTTGAAATCAAGATCCGCTATCCACAGATCCGGATAGGTTTGAAAATCCTGTTTGGTAAACATCAGGAGATCTTCATCTTTGGCTTTACGATAAACATTAAAATTATAATCATCCATCATGATCTTCACAGGATCAGCCACCCTGGAAGGATTACCGTTATAATAGCCTGATTGTTTATTAAATTCATGAAATGCATTCAGTAACATGGTTCCCTTCGGATCGATGGTTTCCTCATCCGGATCAAGCCGCTCATAACTGAACCGGATGGTATTTTTCCGTCCGAAACCATTGGTCAGGTTCGCCGGTTTTTCTTTTCCGGAAGGATCAATTTTCCACATATCGTACCGGTCGGATATCAATACATAGTCATCCTTACCCATCCAATTAACTGACCAGTATGGTCTTGGATCACTGGGTGTATCATGCAATTCATTATAAAAATTCACGGGAATCTTTTTCGTTAACGAGACTACCTGGTCAGTTGTCATCGACCGGGCATACCAGCTGCTATCAGCTGCCTCCCACCAGAGCAGGTATTTTCCGTTTGGTGACAGGCTTACTGAGGAGGGTGCTTTTGTAATCAAAAGCTTTCTGTTTCCAGTGGCAATATCAACCCTGTATATATCCCGGTACCGGTTGGCTTCCCAAGAGATCAATTTTCTGTAAGGAAGGTCAGATGATCCAAGGGCTATATTGCCATTTCCTTTCAGGATGGTTCTCAGGTCAGGCATCTCTTCATCGGCTAATTGAACCACCTGTTTATTCTTGAGATGAATTACTGCATCATACGTTCTTTTTTTCTCCCGGTCAGCATTGACCAGCTGCATGGGTTGCAGATAGGGATCTTTCCAGTTCCAGATGTCCACTTTATATTTCTCCTCCTCCAGAAGGGTATCTTCTTTTTCGGGTTCGGGTTTAGGTGCTGTCCCGAAGAAAAATTTTGATCCATCATCTGAAAAGTTGAGATCTGAATTTTCACTGGGGCTCCATCCCTCCGGCACTCCGGGGGTGACTGTATCGGCAAGAAGAGCTGCCGCATCATCCCTGGTACTCCAGCCATACAGGCTGAATGTTTTTGTTTTTGTGGTATCTGCCGAATGGAGGAAAGCCACCTGATCTCCTTCCCTGTCATTAACAAGCTGCTTTACCTCACCCTCTTTTTCCCAGATCACATTCGCCTCTTTTTTTGATGGATTAAAATTGAATACCCGGCAAAAATCAACTGAATCCCCGGTTACTTCAACGAAGCTGATCAGGTCTCCTTCCTTTGAATACGTATAATCGGTAACATCCGGATATTCGTATTTAGCATGCAAAACCGGGTCAAGAATAACCAGGTCGGTTCCCTTTGCTTTTTTCAGCTTCTCCAGTTCTTCCTTTTTCTTTTTGGCTTGCTCCTTTTCCTCTTCTGTCA
>CAZTES010000049.1:0-3559 GCA_964612275.1 uncultured Rikenellaceae bacterium | reverse complement strand
CCTGTATGATTTCACCTTCTCAATTGTTTGGATGTCATTGGTTGCCAGGGTCCAGATGCCAAGTGAATCTTTTGGCATATCGTCCCCTTTCTTCTTCTCTTTTTTTGCCTGCCTGGTAACGGCAAATTGTGGTTTAATTTTAAAAACAAGGAAGTCGGAGCCGGGAGTAAAATTCGCCTGGTATCCCCTCGAGACCGAATCCAGGGCTCCCGTTGTAACATTTTTCAGATAAAGCCACCCATCGCCCTGCTGTGGGTTTATTTCATAACTTACCCACTTCCCATCATCGGAAATGACCGGACTCCTTAAATCTTTCCAGGAATCATAGACAGAATGGTCAAGAGGAACCTTCTTTCCGGTTTGTGAAAAAAGAATTGAGGGCAATAGGAACAGATAAAACGCTAAAAGAAATGGTGTTTTTTTCATTTGTTTGTGATTTTATGATGAATAAAAATCATGTTCGGTTCATGTCGTGATAAATATAAATTTCATATGCATGGTAAACTTACTAAAATAGAGGCAGTACCTTAAATAAAAATACCTGTTTTGCAACTATTTCTGATAAAGTCTCCTTGCTGCTTTAATAACTCCCACCAAGCCAATGGATGCCCAGAAGAATTCCAGGATAACGAATGGAATAAAATCGATCAGGATGGATGCATAGCCGGCAACGGAAGCACCGATAAAATTCATGAGCGTATAGCTCAAGGAATCGGATGGGATCCGTTTGAACAGGTTCAGAACGAATGCCAGCAACAACAGGCTTACACCAATTGATCCAATAATTATTGAAAGATCCATAGTTCAAATGCTTTACACTGCTAATTAAATTTTAAATATAAATTAATTTTAAATACATTTATCCTCTTCATTTTTTCAAACGATCGAAGGAGTTTTTATCCATGCAAACCACTCAACTAATTTATGAATTTCACCTGAACTATGGTGATTCTCAAAAGGCCCCACGAATTTTCTTTTCCCCGGGGAGGGTAAATTTGATCGGAGAGCATACGGACTACAATGGCGGATATGTATTCCCATGTGCTTTGAGCTATGGTACTTATCTGCTTGCAAGGGAAACCGTTTCTCCCTATGTTAAGCTTACCTCACTGAATTTTGACTTTACCACTTCCATACACCTGAATAAGCTTTCAGAAAAAGTTGGCAATGAATGGGTGAATTACCCGCTGGGAGTGATGGATGAATTCAAAAAAACCGGACTGTCGCTCTCAAACGGCTTGGAGCTTCTCTTTTACGGAAACATACCAAACGGTGCAGGATTATCATCCTCCGCTTCCATTGAAACAGTTACAGCGTTTATGGTGAAGTCGTTATTCGGTCTCCACGAACTTGAGCTAAAAGAAATGGCTCTCCTCTGCCAGCGGGCTGAAAACAACTTCGTCGGTGTCAACTGTGGGATCATGGACCAGTTTGCAGTATCGTTTGGTAAGAAAGATCACGCCATATTTCTCAATTGCGATACCCTGGATCATGAACTGGTACCGCTGAGATTTAACGGGTTAAAGCTGGTCATCTCCAATACCAACAAACAACGGCAGCTTGCCGATTCGAAATACAATGAGCGGCGCGGGGAATGCGAAACTGCCGTAGCCGAACTGAACAGTGTTAAACCAATACGCAATCTTGGAGAACTATCCCTGGCAGCTTTTGAAGAAATTGCAGATCACATCCGGGATAAAACGGTTCGAAGGAGAGCAAGACATGTCGTTTCGGAGGACCAGCGCTGTATCGATGCAGTTGCTGCACTGAAAGAAGGGGACATGGTTGGCTTCGGGAAGCTGATGAACGGATCACATGATTCCCTGCACGAGGATTATGAGGTCACCGGCAAGGAGCTGGACACCCTGGTGGATGAAGCAAGAAAGATTGACGGAGTGCTGGGTTCACGGATGACCGGAGCCGGGTTTGGAGGATGTACTGTAAGCCTGGTAAGAGAAGCATCCGTTGATCCATTTATTCACAGGGTGGGACAAGAATATGAGAAACGGATGGGGTTGAAAGCCGGTTTTTATGTTGCTGATGTGGGTGATGGCGTTCGGGAGATCACTCCCTGATAAAACCTAATTGAATCCACTTTTAATTCGTTCACTTCAACATAAGATTAGATAACGACAATGGAACAAATTTTTAATCTTGGCTGGATAGACTACACGATCATGCTGGTCTATTTTATTTTTGTGATTGGCATCGGCTGGGCACTCAAACGGTACATGAAATCGGCTACGGCATTCCTGGAAGCCGGGCGGTCTCTTCCAGCGTGGGTCACCGGTCTGGCATTCATTTCAGCCAACCTGGGAGCACTGGAGGTGATCGGTATGGCAGCATCAGGAGCAAAGTATGGCATGATGACCATCCATTTCTACCTGATCGGTGCCATTCCCGGTATGATTTTTCTCGGGTTGTTCATGATGCCCTTTTACTATGGATCAAAAGCCCGCTCTGTTCCGGAATACCTGAAGCTGCGGTTCGATGAAAAAACCCGGGCATTCAACGCCTTTGCGTTCGCCATCATGACGATTCTTGCCTCGGGGATATCGATGTATGCACTCGCACTGCTTGCACAGGTGCTTTTACCATTCGATTTTACCGTTACTTTTATCGGAATACATATCACCGAATTCGATTTTTACCTGATATTCGCAGCCCTGATCGTTCTTATCTATACTTACCTGGGGGGGTTGACCTCGGCGATCTACAATGAAGTGCTTCAATTTTTCCTGATTGTGATCGGTTTTTTGCCGCTTGTTTTCTTGGCATTAAAACACGTGGGAGGATGGGAAGGAATGAAAGCCAACCTGGATGCAGGGATGCTCCATTCCTGGCAAAATACGGGAAGTCCTGAAGCCAACCCGATGGGGGTTGAATGGTTTGGGGTCGTTGCCGGATTGGGCTTTGTGCTTGCCTTCGGTTACTGGTGCACCAATTTTCTTGTCGTGCAGCGGGCTATGGCTGCCGGTTCCATGACAGCTGCAAGAAAGACACCCATGATCGGTGCCATCCCTAAAATGTTCATCCCTTTTATTGTTGTTATCCCCGGAATGATAGCCATCGCCCTGCTGAACGATCCGTCGATTGATTTTACCCTTCCGGTAAAGGGAGATAGCTACGATTACGATAAGGTGATCCCTATGCTCCTGGCCACTCATTTTCCCACCGGAGTGCTTGGGCTTGGGGTTACTGCCCTGCTTGCCTCCTTCATGTCCGGAATGGCAGGCAACGTATCCGCGTTCAATACAGTATGGACCTACGATATCTATCAGAGTTACCTGGTACCGAACAAATCCGATAATCATTACCTGCGGGTGGGACAACTGACCACTATTTTTGGAGTCATCGTCAGCATCCTGGCAGCTTATATCGCCAAGTCATTCAACAATGTCATGGATTTTCTGCAACTGATCTTTGCCTTTATCAATGCTCCGCTATTCGCAACCTTCCTGTTGGGCATGTTCACCAGGCGAACGACAGGTCACGGAGCTTTTTACGGATTGATTGCCGGAACGATCGCTGCAGCCATTCACCACGGACTGACCGCGCC
>CAZTES010000048.1:0-18382 GCA_964612275.1 uncultured Rikenellaceae bacterium | reverse complement strand
GGAAATGATTACTGGGAGTCCGGGATCATGAATCCCCAGAAGATCCTGATGGACCTGGTAAAGATCTTTCATCCCCAACTGCTCCCGGACCATCAGCTGGTATATTACAAGAAGATTGAGTCAAGTGATTAACAAAACACTAAAGCACCAAATTCACACAAAATCAGTTGGCACTAACAGGAAAAATAATGAAAAGGCGGTCATGGATCTTTTTGGGTTTGATCCTGCTGATGGTATGTCTGTTCCTGCTGGATCTCTTTCTCGGGTCGGTAAGGCTCTCATTCGTGGAAATTCTTCGTGCCCTTTTTACCGGTGAGGGTGACCCGGAACACAGCACCATTGTCCTTCAGTTCAGGCTTCCCAGGGCAATAACCGCCATTATTGCTGGTTTTGCCCTGTCGGTTAGCGGGTTGCAGATGCAAACGGTATTCAGAAACCCCCTTGCCGGTCCGTTTGTTCTCGGCATAAGTGCGGGAGCAAGCCTTGGAGTGGCTATCCTGGTGATGGGGCTGTCGGCATCGGTAGTCTTTTCAGGGCTCTACGGTTTCAACAACTGGGCTATTGCCCTGGCAGCATGGATAGGTTCCGGGGTGATTCTTTTCCTGGTCCTTGCCGTTTCCATCCGTGTCCGGGATATTATGACCATACTTATTTTAGGCATTCTTTTTGGCAGTGCCACATCTGCAGTGGTCAGCATACTGCAGTATTTCAGCAGTGAAACCATGTTAAAGGCATTTGTGGTCTGGACGATGGGAAGCCTGGGTAACGTATCCATCTCCCAGCTCCGGATCTTAACCATTACCACCTTCACCGGTACCCTGATCGCTGTTGGGATGATGAAAAGCATGAACCTGATGCTCCTGGGTGAAAACTATGCAAGCAGCCTGGGTTTGAATATCCGTTGGTCGCGGTCCATGATATTCATAAGCACCAGCATACTTGCCGGAACGGTAACGGCTTTCTGCGGTCCCATTGCTTTTATTGGCATTGTCGTACCACATATCACCCGAATGATCTTTAAAACGGCAGACCACAGGGTGCTGGTGCCAGGAAGCATGGTTACCGGAGCCGTATTGTTGTTGATCAGCGATATGATTTCGCAACTTCCGGGTTATGATGTTACACTGCCCATAAATTCGGTTACTGCCTTGCTTGGCATCCCTGTAGTGATCGGGATTGTCATCCGAAGCAAAAAGATCTCTGCATTTGTATAAACTATGGATGGGAGCAATGACATATTAAGAACGGTTGGACTGGAAATCGGATATCCGGGGAAGCAGCAAATGCCGGTGTACAGCAACATCAATATCAGTGCGGGAAGAGGGGAGATCATCGCGGCACTAGGGCAAAATGGTATTGGTAAGAGCACCCTGTTGCGGACGCTGGTGCAGCTGCAGAAACCGGTGGGGGGCACCATTCTCTTCAAAAACACCGATTTGTACCGGTATAAAAGAAAGGAATTGGCCCGATCGATAGGTTTTGTATCCACGGAGGTTATTCAGGTAAGTAACCTGACCCTTTTTGATCTTGTTGGATTGGGTCGTTTTCCGCATACCAACTGGCTCGGTCGACTAACGGAAGATGACATACGTGTTGTCCGGGAAGCCATTCGCCAGGTAGGACTGGACGAATTGATGGACAAGAACATCAATGAAGTATCGGATGGGGAGCGACAGCGGGCAATGATCGCAAGAACCCTGACTCAGGATACGGAGATCATTGTGCTGGATGAGCCAACTGCATTTCTCGACCTTCCCAACAGGTATGAAATTGTGCACCTGTTGACTGAGCTGTCCAGGATGAAAGGCAAAACCATCATCTTCTCCACACACGATCTGAACATCGCTATCCAGGAAGCCGATAAGGTATGGTTGATGTTGCCGGATGGCATAGTTGCCGGATCTCCGGAAGATCTCGTGTTGAATCATTCCTTCCGTTCGATTTTTAAAGAATCACGGTTGCAGTTTGATGAACAGAAGGGAGAAATCAGGATGACCAGGGAGACGGGGAAAAGGATACACCTTGTCGGTGAAGGACTTGCCGGTATGTGGACACGGCGTGCCCTGGAGCGACTGGGCTACAGCCTTGCAGCAAAAAACAGGTGCGATACCTGGATCCGGATTAAAACCGGGAATGGAAAACCCACCTGGCTTGTTGAAAAAAGAGGTGAAATTTTTGAATGCAACTCAATATACAACCTATCTTTGCGTTTAAAGCTTAACTAACCGGATAAAAAATAATCCCATGTTAACTGTAAAAAAGATTGTTTCCTATTTGCTTATCTTCCTGGTTCTGGTTTTTACTGTAATTGCTGTTCTGGGGATCTGGGAGGTTATCGACCTGGATAACGTGCTTCGTAAGATCATGTCTTCTCTTATCGTGATCTTTGCAGCAGCAGCCGTTGTATTGTTTATTTTTGCCGTCCTGATCAAGGAACCGGAGAAGGGTAGTGAGAGGTGAGTGGGGAAGGATGATTAATGCGCCATAGGCGTGCCTTCGGCAAAGGATAAAGGATGATGGAGAGACTGAGAGAGGGAGTGACTGTGAGGGGCGACTGGATTTCGAATTTTAAAGAAGACTGTGAGACGAAGAGACTAAGGGATGTAGAGAAAAGAATGCATTCCGCAGTAAAAACAAAAGAATAAATTATTTTTAGCTCCGTTAGACCTGCCTGCCGGAGACAGGAGCGAAATGTTGGTAGCCTTGGGTAACCCTGTGAAATAATCCTTCGTTTTAGCTCTGTATCCAGGGTGTGCAACAATGCTTCTTTTCAACAGTTCGTTTGGGAATATCTCTATTTCACGGTGGCCACCCGGGGATTAATAGAACGACCAAACCATAGGGTCCAACTGCGCAGTTATTCAAAAGGAAAATGTTGCATGGATCACACTTTTCCAGGCGCAGAATAGTACAAATTTATTCGTCAGTCAAATGTGTTTGGAGCCAGACACAAACGTTGTTCGCTTATACGTGCGGATTGCTGATTTTTCCATAAACTTATCAACGTATAACTTTTAACTTATAACTTTTCTTATAACCTGAGAGAGTTACTCAAGAATTGCATTTTTAGGGCAGCACCTAATCTACGAATTCTGAATCCTACAGCGATGTTTCCAGCATTCTCCCGAGGGATTCCACGCTGATCCTTTTGGCAACGATTACCTTTTGTTCGTCCAGGAGATAGACAACCGGCGTGCTGTAGATGTCGTAATAAAAGCGGAAAAAAGTATTCTGGGTCGGATCATACACATTGATCCAGTCAAAACCATTCTTATTCAGGTAACTGAGCCACTCATCCTTATTATCCTGTGTATATACAGCGAATACTTCAAGTCCTTTTTCCTTGTATTGTTTATAAAGATTGTAGAGTGCCGGTGTTGCTTCCTTGCAATGTCCGCAATTCGGTTCCCAGAAATAGAGTACGGTATATCTGGCACCAATTTCATGGAGTGACATCCACTCTCCGGTACTGGTTTCCATGATCAGATCTTTTCCTGTTTTTCCGATCAGGTTGGGTTTAATTTTGCTGACACGATCTTCCATGCTTTCAAGAAAGCTGGAATCAGCCCATGTTGCTTCTCCGGACAGGTAATATTTTTCCGCGAGATCAACATACACCGCATCCATTCCCATGATGTTGCTTTGCAGGAAGTTGTTTATCAGGAACACCACAACATATTGAAAGAATTTTTCATTTTCCCTGCTTCGCTCAACCAGGTCATGAATGGGGGGGATGATGGAATCCGGTCGTTGAATTAATATCCGGTTCACGTACTGGTCAAGCTTACTGTGAACAATGGGTGTACGAAGCAGGCGCTCATCGGAAAAATCAATATTATCCAGAAAGTGATCCCTGTTGTACACATAGCTCAATATCCACTTTGCTGAATCCACGTTTTCAATTCCCTCCGGAACCTCGTAATCCGGCACTTCCGGATTACGAAGGGCTTTCACCAGATGTCCGAGGAACATATGGCTGTTCTCCCTGATCAGACTGTCCCAATAGCTGTTGATCAATTTATCAACCTCCTGAAGTCTGCCATTGAACGCTTCAACAGAATCCGGCACATCCTTGTATTGCTCCCTGTACTTTCGAAATTCATTGCCAACGGTTTGTTGTTTCCGCATGAATTTCTGGTAATCCAGGAACCTGGAATTTTCATCCGAGCCGTTAAATTTCAGCGAGTACAGAGGATCTGCGATATCTGTCGTGATCGAAAAATCCTGGTCGTCACCAACGATAAATTCGACAAAATTCATGCTGGGAAAAACAAGCAGGTAAACCCCACCCGGAAGATCTTCATCCCCGCTGTAGGAAACTTTTCCGGTGGAATTGAGGCGGATTGTATCCTTTACATATTTCTTGTCAGCGAAATGATAACCGATATAAATGGAGGTGTCAGACAGCCCTTTGATCTGGATGTCAATGGTATACCCTTCTCCTTTTACACCGGCAACCATAAGAAGAAGAAAACCGGTCAGTGTTGTACAAAATTTCATTCGCTCAGATTTTTACAATTAATGCACCCCAAATATGATAATTAACGCGTTGAAATAACAGAATATTGAAAGAATTTTACAAATTTTATAAATTTTGGAAAAATTCAGGATCTTTTTCTAAACAGAAATCATACCCGGGAAAGCATGCTCTCAATTTTAATACCAGTTTTTAATTACAACATTGTTGATCTTGTCAGCGACCTGATGGTGCAGGGGAGAGGATTGACCATTCCCTTTGAGATCATTGTCCTTGATGATGGATCGGATGCCCGGTTTGTTGATCAAAACCGGGGAGTCGGGCAGCGGGAACATGTCAGATTCATAACCGGGAACAGCAATGCCGGGAGGGCAGCAGCAAGGAACCAGCTGGCAAAGCAGGCAGTATATCCCTACCTTTTGTTCATCGATTGCGATGCTGCGGTTATTGATGAACAGTACCTGAAACATTACCTGGATTACCTGGGGGAGGGTGCGGTTGTTTGTGGGGGCACAGCTTATCAAATTGCCCCTCCAGGGAAAAAGGAGTTCCGCTTCCGCTGGAAATATGGGAAAAAACGGGAGTCTTTAAGGGCAAAAAAAAGAAACAAGAATCCAGATGCCGGATTTTCGGGATTCAACTTCATGATCGACAAGAACCTGTTCCTGAGCATTCAGTTTGATGATAAGCTGAAGCAATACGGACATGAAGATACCCTTTTTGGATATGAACTGGCAAAGCGCGGGGTGAGCGTGCTTCACATTGATAATCCGCTGCTTCATCTGGGGCTGGAACCGGATCATCTGTTTATCGCGAAAACAAGAGCCGGGTTAAAAAACTTGTATCATTTAACAATGCTTCATGACGAAAGCAGTGAGTTTATCAGCCTGGTGAGGTTGTTGAAGGTTTTTTACCGGTTGAAAAGAACCGGTCTGCTGCCCCTTCCGGAATCCGTGACGCGGAAACTCCTGCCATGGATCGAACAAAGATTGGTATCATCCAAAATAAACCTCCTGTTGTTCGATCTGTATAAACTATTGTTTTATAGCTCTCTGTATTTTAAATTCGTTTAAAATTTTGTAATTATTTGAAAATAAAATAATAAAAATCATGTTCGGTTCATAATATATTATATTTGTTGTTTTCAGAAGGATCAGCATCATTAAAGGGAAGAAACAGGTACCGGTATGGAAAAAAGATTAGTCAAAGAAGTTGCGGAAGTTTTATCTCATTTGTATTCGGTCACCGTTGATGAGGAAGAAATTCTTATCCAGAAGACCCACAGGGAACACCGGGGTGATTATACTCTTGTGCTATTTCCCCTGTTGAAAAAGATAAGAAAAGCTCCTGAAGCAGCCGGAGCAGAGATTGGTAATTTCCTGAAGGGAAAGGTTGAGGAAATTCAAAGCTACAATGTGGTCAAAGGGTATTTGAATTTCGAACTGTCAAAGGGGTACTGGATGGTCATTTTCAAGAACAGGATCACGGCAAAAAATTTTGGGCGAGAGGAAATGCCCCGTGATTCAAAAGCTGTTCTTGTGGAATTTTCCTCCCCGAATACCAACAAGCCTCTTCACCTCGGGCATATCCGGAACAACCTGCTGGGGCATTCCATGTCTGAGATTCTTAAAGCAACAGGGAACCGCGTTGTAAGGGTAAATATTGTAAATGACCGGGGGATACACATATGCAAATCAATGCTGGCATGGAAAATATGGGGAAAGGGAATTACTCCTGAATCGTCCGGCAAAAAAGGGGATCACCTGGTAGGAGATTTTTATGTTATGTTTGAGCAGGAGCTTAAGAAGGAGGTCGAAAAGCACATCCAGCCCGGTGAATCGATGGAAGAAGCCAGGGTGAAAGCTCCCCTGATGGTTGAAGCCCAGGAGATGTTGAGAAAGTGGGAAGCGAATGACCCTGAGACGGTTGACCTCTGGAAGATGATGAACCAGTGGGTATATGATGGGTTTGATGTAACCTATAAAGCCCTCGGTGTCTGGTTCGATAAAATATACTATGAGTCGGATACATTCAAACTGGGGAGGACCATTGTTCTGGAGGCACTTGATAAAGGGATCCTGCAAAAAAAACCGGATGAATCCGTTTGGGCGGATCTCACTCCTGACGGATTGGATGAGAAACTCCTCCTGCGGTCCGATGGAACAGCTGTGTACATCACCCAGGATCTCGGCACTGCAGTTTTACGGTACAGGGAGTATCAATTCAAAAAACAGATCTACGTTGTGGGCAATGAGCAGAACTATCATTTCCAGGTTCTTGCTCTGCTCCTTTCCAAAATAGGTTATCCCTGGGCTAAGGACCTTTATCATTTATCCTATGGTATGGTTGAACTTCCGTTTGGGAAGATGAAGTCAAGGGAAGGAACCGTTGTTGATGCCGATGATCTCATCCACGAAATGATCGATACTGCAAGGAAGATGTCAAAAGAGCTGGGGAAGCTGGATGTATACCAGCCTGGTGAGAGGGAGCAGATTTACAGAATGATCGGGCTGGGTGCATTAAAATATTATATATTGAAAGTTGACCCACGGAAGAACATGACTTTTAACCCGGAAGAATCCATTGATTTCAATGGGAATACCGGGCCCTTCATACAATATACCTATACCCGGATCCAGTCCGTGCTCAGAAAGGCAGAAGAAGCCGGAATCCTGGATGATTGTCACCTGAATGTGGAAGCGGATACTCCTTCCAAGGAGATTGAACTGATCAAGCTGTTGGAAGATTTTTCCCGTGTTGTGGGTGAGTCAGCAGAAACCTATAACCCGGGTTTAATCGCCAACTTTTGTTACGAGGTTGCCCGTGAATACAACCAGTTTTACCACGATTGCCCGATTTTAAAAGAGCCGGATAAAAATATCCGGAACCTGCGCATAATCCTGTCTGAAACCACCGGTAATATCCTTCAGTCCGCCATGGGGCTGCTGGGCATTGAGATGCCTGAAAGGATGTAAAAGAAGGTGTATTATTGTGTTTTCCGTTTCAATTCTTCATCGGTTTGCTTGATTTTGATGCAGGGCATCCCAGGGGAAAGGGATTTTTATATATTTTTGTGCCAACGAAAACCAACCGTACGATATGTTTGAGAATTTGACAGAGCGACTGGAACGATCGTTCAAACTGCTGAAAGGTGAAGGGCGGATTACTGAGATCAATGTAGCGGAAACCCTGAAGGAGGTTCGAAGGGCTCTGCTCGATGCGGATGTGAACTATAAGATTGCCAAGTCATTTACGGACGCGGTAAAAGAGAAGGCGCTCGGGGAGGATGTTCTCTCCTCTGTCAAGCCGGGTCAAATGATCGTAAAGATCGTTCACGATGAACTGGCTCTTCTCATGGGAGGCAGCATGGAGGATATTAACCTCAAAGGCAATCCGGCCATCGTTCTGGTTGCCGGCTTGCAGGGTTCCGGAAAAACCACATTTGCCGCTAAGCTTGCCTTTCTGCTCAAAAATAAGAAAGGAAAAGATCCGATACTTGTAGCAGGCGACGTTTACAGGCCGGCTGCTATCGACCAGCTGAAAGTCCTGGGTGAACAGATCAGTGTTCAGGTATACACGGAAGAAAGAAATCAAAACCCTGTCAAGATCAGCCAGGAGTCAATCAGGGTTGCAAAGCGACAGGGAAACGATGTGGTGATCATTGACACAGCCGGGAGGCTTGCCATTGATGAAGAGATGATGAATGAAATTGCATCGATCAAAAAGGCAATAGACCCGCACGAAACCCTTTTTGTTGTGGATGCCATGACCGGTCAGGATGCTGTGAATACAGCCAGGGAGTTCAACGACCGGCTCGATTTTGAAGGAGTTGTCCTGACGAAATTAGACGGCGATACCCGCGGGGGAGCGGCATTGTCCATACGATCGGAGGTTAATAAACCCATCAAATTTGTTGGTTCGGGTGAAAAAATGGATGCGCTTGATGTTTTTCACCCCGAACGAATGGCAGATCGTATACTGGGTATGGGCGATATTGTATCGCTGGTTGAAAAGGCACAGGAGCAGTTCGATGTGGAGGAAGCCAGGAAAATTCAGAAGAAGGTCGCGAAAGATCAATTCAATTTTAACGATTTTATCTCCCAGATACAGCAGATTAAAAAGATGGGAAACGTCAAGGATCTGGCATCGATGATCCCCGGGGTGGGGAAAGCGATGAAAAACCTGGATATCGATGATGATGCCTTTAAAGGCATTGAAGCCATCGTCTCCTCCATGACGCCCGAAGAACGGGAAAATCCCCTCCTCCTGAATGGTAGCAGAAGGAAGCGAATTGCCAACGGAAGCGGGACGACAATTCAGGAGGTCAACCGGCTGGTAAAACAGTTTGATGAAACCAGGAAAATGATGAAGATGATGTCCGGTGGAAAAAATATGGCCAGAATGATGAGAAACATGCAGGGCATGAAACGGTAATAACTCCGCATACGCTAAAATAAATTATTATGTATCAACTCATTGAAGGAAAAGTAATTGCCGAACAGGTTAAAGCTGAAATTGCCCTGGAGGTCGCCGCGATCAAAAAACAGGGTGGCAAAATTCCACACCTCGCCGCTATTCTTGTGGGACATGACGGTGCCAGTGAAACCTATGTCGCCTATAAACAGAAAGATTGTTCCCAGGTTGGCATCGAATCCTCCCTTTTTCAGTATGAAGAGCAGCTTACTGAAGAAGGACTCCTGGAGACCATTGATGATATAAACAACAATGACCAGATCGACGGATTGATTGTTCAACTGCCGCTTCCCGATCACATTTCGGAACAGAAAGTCATCGAACGGATCGATCCCCGGAAAGATGTGGATGGATTTCACCCGGTCAATGTGGGACGCATGGTCATCGGCCTGCCTTCTTATGTCTCCGCAACACCCGCCGGTATACTGGAACTCATCGAGCGGTACAAAATTGATACGGTGGGTAAGTCTTGTGTCGTCATCGGGAGAAGCAATATTGTAGGCAAACCGATGAGTATCCTGCTATCCCAAAAACGATATCCCGGGAATGCAACAGTAACCGTTTGCCATAGCAAGACAAAGAATATTGATGAAATAGCACGGAAGGCAGATATTGTTATTGCTGCTATGGGACAGGCTGGATTCTTAACGGCAAATATGGTAAAAGAAGGGGCAGTGGTTATCGATGTGGGAATTACCCGGGTTCCTTCCGATAAGACCAAATCCGGCTGGAAACTGATCGGGGATGTGAAATTCGATGAGGTGGCTCCGAAAGCCAGTTTTATCACACCCGTACCGGGAGGTGTAGGACCCATGACACGGGTAGCTCTACTGAAAAATACATTGTTGGCGGCAAAAAAAACAATCTACGCCTGACGATTTCCAGTTCCCTTTAAAAAGAAACCAAGACCGAATGGACCTGGTTTCTCACACTAAAATTTAGGTTAATTTTAGGGTAGATATATTAGGGGGTAACGGGTATTCTCCCTTTTATCGTTGTATAACAGATGCAAATTTTGGGTGAATGGTTGCGTCTATTGATCAAAACTCCGGGAAATAGTACAATTGTTCTGTGCAAATGCTTTAGAATAGTTTCCAGGTTCGGGTCAAAGGCTTGTTTGAAATTTAAATGGAAATGCATAACTTGTTTGCCGTTGTTTCTCTGTTCTGAGAAGTAGTATAAATTGGTATAGATTGCTGTATGTCATGAATTTTTTATCGTTTCATAAACATCTTGTCCGGGATTTGTTTTTCACTGTTTTCCTGATTCTTCTTTCCGGATGTATTGAAAGAGAGAAATCGATCCTGAACCAGGCACTGTGGTCAAGTATGGATCCCATGACAATCCCTTATCCCGTTCGTTTGAACCAGCTGCACAAAGGGAACCTGGTATTTAATCCATCGTTTGAAACCGGTAAATTTTTCTTTGAAGAGGGAAAGGACAATGCTTTCTTTGTCAAAGGCTGGACCAGGGTGGGTGAACATGTGGAGTGGGTTGACCTTTCCAAAGGCTTTTACGCGGAAGATGAAGTCACAATGGGAACCCATGCCATTAAGATTTCCAGGGAAAAATCGGGTGAAATGGACGAAACAGGGGAGGGGATTATCAGTGATTTCATCAAGGTTGTTTCCGGAAATTACCTGTTCACCTTTGATATACGGCTGGAAGACATTCACCCCAATAAATCCCGTCTGGGAACCAAACTGCATGATGCAATAAACATCCGGATCCTTTTTTTCGATAAGAATAAGATTGAGCTTGATGGGAAACAATATTATCCTTACCTGGATGAATTTCTCGATAATTCGTTCAAGGGGTACCCTTTTTCAAACTTCTGGTTTATTGACACCTTCGGCTATGGGAACGTAAGGGGCAGGACATACAATTATCCCTTTTCAGAGGGAGATATCCCCGACGATGCACAATTTGTAAGGATCTTTTTTGGGATCAAAGGCACGGGAACCATGTGGGTTGACAATGTGGATTACCGTTTTTCGAAATGGAATTTTACAACCATGGAGCGAGTTTCGCCCTATTTTGATTCAGTATTTTCCAGGGCTGATCTCATTTTACCCACGCCAAAACAGATCCGGAAAGGGGGGATCCTAACCTATTTCTCAGCTGACAGTGCAGAAAAAAAGGTTCCCCTGATCATCATCCCATCCAACCCTTCCGCTTTAACCCTCAAGGCTGCCAATCTGATCAAAGAAGAAATAGAAAAAAATGACGCTATCCAGGTGTCTGTTTCCCGATCTGTTCCACCGGATGTGGATGATTATTCAATACTGTTCAATATTGGAAAGACAGATCTCTATTACCGGTCCTCCGGGCGCCTCAATGCAAGCATCCCCGATGGAAAACCGCAATCGTACCTGCTGGATGTATTGGAGGACCATACGCCGGTTGTTTTCCTGGTTGGAAGCGAACCGGTGGGTGATTATTATGCTACAGCCACTGCTTTACAATTGGTTGATACAACGAACCGGCAGTTTCATGGGGCGTCCATATCCGACTACCCGGATTTTCTGGGACGATCGTACCTGTTCGATTCATGGCAGGATGAAGCAGCACTGAGCAATGATCTGGCTGACATCGATCGCATGAGCCTGATGAAATTTAATAAAGCATACATTGGGTACGGTCAGACCAGGGGCAGAAAAGCGTGGTATGATCCAGATGATCTGTTTAAGCATGGGGTTAAGATGATTGGTGAGGCGTGTAGGAAAAACGGGGCTGTGGACCTGGCAATCATGATCAATCCCTATTATCATTTTGACTATGAAATGCATGTGGATTCGATTCCACATGATCTCCGGTATGCCTGGACACACAGTGACCCGGAAAGCATGGAAAAACTGAGACAGGCGTTCAGCCGTGGGCTGGATGCCGGTGCCACAGCCGTGATGCTGATGGCAGATGACTTCATTCCACATGAAACCGGTTCACGAAAGCTCTACACCCTCTATACCGAAGAGGATGAAAAGGCTTATGGCAGCTTGCAGTATGCCCATGCTCACATAATCAATTCCCTTTATCGGTGGGTGGAGATGAATTACCCCGGAACGCGTTTTGAGTTTTGCCCTCCCTGGTATTTGAATGAGTTTATTGACCGCAGCATGGGGCGGGCTGAGTACTATTTTAAAGACCTGGTGCCCATGATTCCGGAAAATATTTCCATCATCTGGACCGGTCCAACGGTCAGATCCCTGTACTACGACAAGATTGATTTTGAAAAGTACACGCAGCTTATAGGGCGCAAGCCGATGATCTGGGACAATACATTATATGCCAGGGCGCTGGAATCTGATTATGGAGGGTATGCCGCTATCTACCCGGGAAAAGTGCGAATGTGCAACCTGTTTGAACCATACGATGTATACGTGCCTGAAAATTTTTACCGCTATATTGATGGCCCGCACATGTATGTCAATGGTTCCGCTTCCAGTGAATTCTACAAGATAAAATATTCCACTGTTGCTGATTTTGAATGGAACAACAATGGGTACGACCCGGATCTTTCACTCTGGAAGACCCTTCTTTCGCATTTCGGCAAAGACATTGCCAGGCAGCTTATTGAGTTCAATGATGCCTATTATGGATTGACCGATATCTGCATGAAAATTGAGGAGGGCAGTATATCGAACAGGCTATCAAAACAGGGAGAGCTCTTTTCAGAAAAACTGCACATTCTCTATTCAAGCCTTTCGGGCAGCCTGAAAAGCAATCCCGGACTGGTTGAAGAGCTTTCTGCAAAGAAAGAGGGGATCATACAGCGGTTTTCAGAACTGGACATTTCCACGGGAACCCTGTTTCATCGCGATAGTGCCCGCAGCCGCTGATGATTCATGGTTACCTGAACACATCCACCATCAGGAATACTCCCAGGAGTATCATTATAAAATAAATGTATCGCACGAACTTTTCCTTTGGAACCCGTTTGTTCAAATAACTCCCAAGCAGGATAGCAACAATGACAACCGGCAAGCCGGTAATATAATAACGGATTACTGTCTGTGTCCAGAATCCCGCGATAAAATGGCCTATTAAAATTCCGATGCCCGTTGGTAAAAAATACCCCTGGAGGGTTGCTCTGAATCGTACGGGATCCCATTCCCGTAACGTTCCATAGAAGATTACCGGTGGGCCGTTTGTATTGTAAGCTCCCCCGAGTATTCCACCAAGCAGTCCGAAAAACAGGGCAAGCCGGTCATTTTTCAGCCTGATCATCCGGGGCCTGGTTACCTGGTAGAGCGCAAAAAGTATAATGATAACTGCCAGTATAAATTTCACCAGGTTTTCATTTGCCTTGCTCAGGTAGTAAAGCCCGATGGGTATGCCAATGAGGGATGAGACAATGAGCTTCCAGGCACTCTTCAGATCGACTTGCTTCCATTGTCTGATCAGGATGGAAATGGCAATTGTAGTGCCAAACATCTGAATAACAGGAGTTGCAATCTGTATACCCGCAATTATTGCAAGCAGGGGCATGCCGACCAGAGCATCACCAAAACCGAAGGTTGACCGTATCAGAGCAGCCAGAAAGAGAACGATCAGTATCAGTATAAGCGAGGTATCCATTGGACAGGTGCGTAAAATTAATTTTTTTTTTAAAAACCAGTACGATAATAATTCGTAATTTTACAGCGAGAATGAAAAGCCATGGACGACGACAGAGATTTTACATTTGAGAAAGAAGAGGTTCTGAAGATTGTACGGCGGTATGAGAAGATGAAGAAAAACAAAACCCTGTATTTCTTCGATGTGTATGAATTTGAAAACATCATCGATTACTATATTGAGACCAACAAATCAACCAGTGCGTACGAGGTGGTTTTCCTTGCTTCTCAACAGCACCCTTCTTCTATCCCGATACAGCTGAAAAAAGCTCAGGTTTTGGTAGATAAAGGGGAAACCCTTCAATCCATTCAAATCCTGGAACGCCTGGAGGCGCTGGATTCCTCCAATTATGAAATATTTGCGATGAAAGGCAGTGCACTGAGCCTGATGGGTGATATTGAGGGTGCGCGAAAAAATTTCGACATGGCATTGTCACTCGAACCGGAGAATAGAGAGGACCTGTTGATGGATATCGTGCTCTCATTTGAATACCTTGGTCACTACCGGGAGGCGCTGAAATACCTGAAATCTGCCTACCAGACCAATCCGGAGAACACCGCTGTTCTTTATGAGATGGGGTTTTGCTATAACAAACTCAACAGGCTCGATAAAAGCATCAGGTTCTATCTGAAATATCTTGAGATAGAACCCTATTCGGATAATGTCTGGTATAATCTGGGCATCATCTATAACAAGAATGGTGATTTTGACAAATCAATCGAAGCCTATGATTTTGCATTGGCAATCAATGATCAAAATGCATTTGCTCACTTCAACAAAGGGAATATCCTGGCAAACCTTGAACGATATAAGGAAGCGATTGATGCATACCTTGAGTACCTGAAAATTGATAATGAGAGCAGCGAGGCATTAACTTATATTGCCGAATGTTACGAAAGCCTGAGCGATACCATAAATGCCATTAACTATTTTCGAAAAGCACTGGAAGTTGCCCCCGATTTTCCTGAACCCTGGTACGGATTGGGTAAGTTATTTCTGAAAGAGAACCTGGCTGAAGACAGCCTCTATTATCTCAGGAAAGCCGTTGAACTGGATAAAGACGACCCCGATTACTGGATTGCTCTTGCCATGGCCCTTGAAGCCACCAGGGAGTTTGATAAGGCAGAGGAAGCATTCAAAGAAGCCTTAACACTCGACCCCTACGATTACTATACCTGGATCGAGTATGGTGATTTGCTGATCAAGTCCGGGCGGGTGCTCGATACCCTTTCCATTCTTGAGAAAGCCAACGATAATTTGCCGGATCATGCAGGGTTGATGTTCAGAACCGCAGCATGTCATTTTCTCCTTTCAAGCGACAAAGAGGCATATCGCTTCCTTGCCAGGGCCCTGGAAATAAATTATCATAAGCACGTCGAACTGTTCTCCTGGTACCCGGCAGGTGAAAAAGACCGAAAATTAAAACGTTTCATACACGAATTTAAAAACCGACAAAAATGAATGAGCAAATTCCCCACCTCCCGGAAAGGGAACCAAAACCACGGGAGAAAGGAATAACCATGATGATGGACAAAGGATTAAGCGTGAGAGAAGCAGAGAATTTTGTGGCTTCCTCCGGAGCGTTCACTGATGTGGTAAAATTTGGCTTTGGCACAGCACTGATAACCCCCAATCTGAAAGAAAAAATCCGGATATATAAAGCCGGGAACCTCCGGTGCTATTTCGGAGGAACGCTCTTTGAACTCTTTATCATCCGGAACATGTTTGATGAGTACCGGAAACTGATCGACAAATATGATCTTGACATGGTGGAAGTATCCGACGGCTCCATGATCATCCCGCATACGGATAAACTTTCCTACATTGAAAAACTGGCACAACAGGTAACGGTTCTCTCCGAAGTCGGCTCAAAACAGGCAGATGTTGTTTTTCCTCCCAATGTTTGGGTTGCCATGATGAAAGCGGAGATTAATGCCGGGTCATGGAAAGTGATTGCTGAAGCCCGGGAAAGTGGGACCGTCGGGATTTACAACCCGGATGGTACGGCAAATACTGCATTGATCGATGATATCGTAAAGCACGTGCAGATTGAGAATGTTATCTGGGAAGCGCCCATTAAGAGTCAGCAAGCCTGGTTTATTAAGTTACTGGGTGCCAACGTAAACCTGGGAAATATCGCTCCCGGTGAAGTGGTTGCATTAGAAACATTGCGGCTCGGGTTAAGGGGAGATACCTTTTACCAGTTTCTCCCGGAGGATATGAAACATTAACCGAATTCCTGAAATTGCCCATCAATCTTCTCTATAGGACTATACCATTTTGCCAATGAGGGAATATATTGGTCTGTTTTTTAAAGGTGTCGGCATGGGAGCGGCAAACGTTATCCCGGGTGTTTCCGGGGGTACCATTGCGCTGATTACGGGTATATTTGAAAAATTAATCCATTCCATAAAATCATTCGATCTGGTTGCCTTAAAATTCCTGTTTTCGGGGAAACTGAAACGGTTTGCGAATCATGTGAATCTGGATTTTCTGATGGCCGTGTTTCTGGGAATAGCGGTCAGTATTTTTACCCTTGCCAGATTGCTTGGTTTCCTTTTTGATAACTACCCCGTCTATATCTGGTCCTATTTTTTCGGTTTGATCCTGGCTTCGGTCTATTTTGTCGGAAGGAGGATTCGGAAGATCACCGCAGGGGTGGTCATCATCTTTGTCCTGGGAGCATTAATTGCCGGGGTGATCACCCTGCTCACCCCGGCTACTCCAAACGGAGATTTCTTTTACCTGCTCCTGTGTGGAATTGTTGCGATTTGCAGCATGATCCTGCCCGGGTTATCCGGCTCTTTTGTCCTGATCCTGATGGGAAATTACGAACTGGTCTTTATCAAAGCGGTGAACGACCTGGATGCTAAAATTTTGGGACCCGTGGTTCTGGGAGCCATCATTGGCCTGATCGCATTTTCCCACTTGCTCTCCTGGATTTTCAGCAAATTCAAAGACCTGACGATATCGCTCCTTACCGGTTTTATACTCGGGTCACTCGGAGTGCTGTGGCCCTGGAAGGAAAATATTTACCGGACGGATGAACTCGGGAATATCCTGCTTAAACAGAACGGGGAACCCGTTGTTCAGGGATACGAAAGAGTGTTTCCGGAAATCCTTAACCTGGAGGTGCTGATTGCACTCGGTTTGATGGTTATCGGGGTGCTGAGCATCTTGCTGATCGAAAAGATGGCAGAAGATAAAAAGGAAATGGCTGAATGACCAATCAAGGATACAGCTTTTGAGAAAACTGAGATTATACGGACTTATTGGAAGACCACTGTCACATTCATTTTCCAAACGGTATTTTGAGGAAAAATTTCAGCGGGAATCCATCATGGATGCTGGCTACGAAAATTTCCCGCTGGATTCCATTGATATGCTGCCCTCGTTGCTGGAGCAGCACCCTTCCCTGGCAGGCTTGAATGTTACCATTCCCTTCAAAAAAGCGGTTGTCGAATACCTGGATTCAATGGATGAGATATCCGGTGTTACCGGTGCTGTGAATGCCATTACCATCAGGCGTTCCAAAACGCACTCCTTCCTTACCGGATACAATACGGATGTCCATGGATTCAGGAATTCGCTGCTCCCTCACCTCGGAAGAGCAGAGAAGAAAGCACTGGTGCTTGGAACAGGAGGCGCATCGGAAGCGGTGGTGTATGTACTGAAAGATCTTGGAATAGAGCCTGTTTCTGTTTCCAGGAATCCTTCATCCGATAGCCAGCTCTCGTACAATGACCTGAATCCTGGTATTGTCAGGGAGTGCCGGATTATTATCAATGCCACACCTGTGGGCATGTACCCGGACATCAACCGGTTTCCGGATATTCCCTATGATGGTTTAACCGAAGAGCATCTCCTCTATGACCTGGTCTACAACCCCAAAGTTACCGTGTTCCTTCAAAAGGGCAGGGAGGCTGGTGCAACAACCATCAACGGAAGAAAAATGCTTGAACTGCAGGCGGAACAGTCCTGGAAAATCTGGAACGGGTGAGGAATTGTTCTCTTTTGGAATGTTTGTCGATTGGTCTATATTTGCCCGGGGACAGCGTGAGGGTGTAAATAATAAATGAAACCATTATTTATTCAACTATGAAAAAGATTCTATGGATTATGCTGGCATTGCTTATCATTCCGGCTCTGTTCTTTTCAATCGGATTGATTAAGCCTTCGATACGGTATGAGAGCAAAATAGTGGTCGACCGTCCGGTTGACAGGTCGTTCATGGTTTTTATCGATGGTTCCAGAATGGATCAATGGTTTACGGGATTCAAAAGGATTGAAATGGTCAGGGGAATGCCAAATTTCCCCGGTAGTATCTTTAACCTGACACTGGATATGAATGGGAAAGAGGTTACCCTGAGGGAGGAGGTTCTTGATTTCAGATGGAATGAGCTCTTCTCGGTGCATGTTCAACATGATTTCATGACAATTGAGAATGTAAACCAGTTTACTCCCCTGGAAATGAAAACGGAAATAACCGGCAGTTACAGGGTGACCGGAAAAAATATTTTCTGGCGTTCTGTTCTTGTGTTTGGCAGGGGGAAGATGAAAAAACGGGCACAAAATGACTTTGATTCACTGCGAAAGGTGATTGAATCAAGTTAAGGATTACGAATGATTAAACGGGAGGATCAGGATTCACACTGGATTCCACCCGATGCCTGTGACCTGGTGTGAATCACATGTCAGCCCACCTGGTGCTGGCAGACGATTCACTTCGTACGTAGGTAATTCATTTCAACCGTGAAGAAAAACATCCTCCGGGTATTCCACATCTTCCAGGTAGAGGCCGCATGCCGGTACGGA
>CAZTES010000047.1:0-18387 GCA_964612275.1 uncultured Rikenellaceae bacterium | reverse complement strand
TTATGGATTGGTGTGGAGTAAAAAAAAGTAATTAAATTCTCAATTTTTCTTTTTCATATTCTTCAATGTGTTTAAGTTCTTCATAAATGAGTTCGACGATATCTTCTTCATTCTCGGGATAGTTTACCAACATCAGAAGCTTTTCATAGATGATTTTTTTTTCTTCGGTTTTCGTTTTGCCTAAGATCATATTAAGCAATTTTGATATTCTTTTGCATTCCGGAGAGCATTGCCATTCCCGCAATTAAAGATGTGCTTTTAAAACCTCTCTCATACTTTAATCCAGTAATCATTTCAAAATCAAGTAAAGCACATAAAATTTCTTTCTGATATTCGTTTTCTGCCATTGCAAGCATTGCGGCTTTGTATTTTGCAAAGCCTTTCTTCAATTTATATGCATTATTATCTTTTAGCATTGCCTTTCTAAACGCTTTATGATTTTCCTTGTTTTTAATATTGTCAACAGAATTACTTTTTGTAATTTCTTTCAGTTCATTTTTTATTGCTTCAATCTGGTTATTCAGATTAGCTCCTAATGTTTTTATTTCTTCAATATTAGGTTTGCTCTCTGCATAGGATTCCGTAGTTTGCAGTTTTTTAAAAATTGAGTCATTTTGTTGTTCAAAAATTTGGCTTACGTTTGTTGCATTGTTATTTATGGCATCAAACTTTTCAATAATCTCCCTGGAAATACGTGTAACAGACCACATAGAAATAATACCAATTCCAATTAGAACAATAAGTAAAACATAACCAAAATTTGTTTTTGTTTCATTCGCCTTTTTGTATGCATTTACCAGATACAAAGGGAGAAACAGCAAAAGAAGCAGTAACTCCCCTATGAGCAATATCTTTTCTGCACCAGGCCAATGATTTACCCTGAAGAGTACTCCAATCATTATAAAAGTAATTGTTAAATAACCTATAATAGAAAGCAAAACGTTCTTTTTTTCAAGCTGCTCTTTATACGAAGTAAAAAAAAATAAAGGAAAAAATCCGAAAACCGCGATTACAGTTCCTAATAGCAATAAGACTGCAGCAGGAGGCGTATGAAAGAATTTTAAGATTGAGCCTACCGTCAAAAAGAAAGCAGATAGAGTACCTAAAACTATCATTAATTTTTTCATATTCTGAAATTTTAAATTGGTTGATAATAATGTTTGATGTTGTATATTTTTAAATGTTGAACTTTCGATAGTGTCCATTAAATTATTGTATGCAGTTTCGAATGAAATACCAGTATCCATTTTCGGTTCAATGGAACAGCAAATATGGTCAACCATTTCATCCAATAAACTATCCAGACTCAACCCTTTTAACTGAACATCCTGATAAATAAAGTCGATGTTTTCTTCTGTTAAAGTATTCATGCCAATATTTGATTCGGATTTGTATTTAGAATATAATTCATCACTTTTACGAACTCAATGTATTCGTTTAGTTTATTGCTTGCCCAACTTTTACCATTTTTTGTAAGCATATAGTATACTCTAACCCTTTTCCCAATACTAACCTTTTCTTTATGAACATAACCTTCAGTCTCCAATTTATGCAATACTGGATATAAAGCACCAAAGGTGAGTTTTATTTTGCCTTTCGACAATTCCTCTACTTTTTGTGTTATTTCATATCCATACATTCTTGGATTTTCTGACAATAATTTAAGAACAATTGTCTTTAAAGTTCCTTTTAATAAATCTTTTGCAATCATAATAGCTATTATTTTGAAATTGTAATTACAATACAAATATATATAAGATAATTATATATAGCAAAATTATATATAAGAAATTTATATATATTGAAAATTATTATCCGTTATTTGCAATAAGTATTCCCCTCTCAAAATAAATTTGCTTTAGTATTTCATAGTTAGAGCAACTTTTAAACTGACAAGTATGGTGGCCAAGTGCACAATTTATAACACGCGGTATGTTCAATAGCCTTGAGCACGGTTTTTACACCATGCCCCCACCGGGAGGCAATGAGCAAAACCGCAAGTGGTTTATCAACCCGAGGGCCTACGCACTATTTCTCATAAGAATTGTCTTAATTTACCATGAAAGGAACACAGCGGTATGAAAGGCAGGCAAAAACACGTGCCACAACGGTTGGAAAACCGTTGTCGGCTACTGTAAAATGCCGCTGGCCGTCAGGCTTAATTCTTTTATTTGCAGAATTTAAAAGCATCCAGAAAAAATGTAACTTTGCATGTAGTATATGAACAAGCAAGAAATTGATAGAATACAACAATATATTGCCGGGTTTAATCAAACCTCTTTCCTAAATGATCAAAAAACTCAGGATGCAGTTGTTCGTCAATTGGAGATTATTGGAGAAGCAACCAAAAAGGTGCTAAAATGATCTTCCCAGGTCACGGTAAACCCTTTCCCGTTGAAACCATAAAAAAACACATTTCATGATGAAGATCATTTTATTATCCGTAGGAACACGCGGGGATATGGAACCCTTTCTGGCAATTGGTAACTTGCTGAAAGAGAAAGGAGATCAAGTAATCTGTGCCTTCCCGGAGCAATATAGAAGTCTGGCTGAAGAGGTAAATATGGAATTTACTTCCCTGGGAACAAAATTCATTGAGCTGCTGGAAAGCGACGATGGGAAAGCCGCCCTTGGAGGAAGTGGTTCAGGAATCAGGAAAATGATGGCTTATATAAAGCTGGCAAGACATCAAACTGAAGTCAATAAAGAACTGGTAAGCAAACAGTACGATTTGATCGAAAGTGAAAAACCGGACAGAATTGTGTACAATGGAAAAGCCATGTACCCGATAATCTGGGAGTTGAATAATCGGGGAAAGGCAATTCTGATCAGTCCTGTACCGTATGTGCACTATGTAAAAGATCATACACACGTGGCTTTTAACAGTAACTATGGCCCGTTTCTAAATAAACTTACCTATTCGTTAGCCAATTTCGGATTGATCACGACAGTCATGATAACAAAAAAGTGGTTGAAACTCAGTGGAGAAATCACCCGGAAGCGAATAAAAAATGCACTTTTGTCGAATAAAGCGATCTATACCATTTCCCCTTCCCTTTTTCCAAAACCAGATTACTGGAATGAGAATATCAAAGTATTGGGATATCACAAGCTGGATAAAGCAGTGAACTGGCAACCGGACAGTGAACTGAATGATTTTTTACAGAAACACGACCGAATCCTGTTCATTACCTTTGGTAGCATGACCAATCCTGAACCGGAAAAAAAGACCAGGATATTTATCGATATTCTGATACAAAATAATATCCCTGCCATCATCAACACAGCCTCCGGGGGGTTGGTTAAACCTGAACCATTTGATTCTGATCTGATCCTCTTCATTCCGCAAATTCCATACGACTGGATATTACCAAAAGTCTATGGTATTATTCACCACGGCGGTTCAGGAACAATCCACCTCGGACTGAGGTACGGGTGTGCAACCATGGTTATTCCACATATTATCGACCAGTTTGTCTGGAATAAATTGATATATACCATGGGAGCCGGTCCAAAAGGAATGAACATTCATAAAATCAACACGAAAAACCTTGAGCCAAAAATCCTTGAGCTGGTGAACAATGAATCCTATAAAAAGCAGGCGGAGAAAGTAGCCCGGCAAATGGTCAAAGAAGATTTCAGGAAAGAATTGTATGCTTCGATCGTGAAGTAAATATCATTATCATACAATAATCCTGTTATTCATGAATAGATTCTATTTGAATGGTAAAATATGGTCCCTGCTGTTTCTTATTTGCACCCTTACGCTGTTGACCATAAGCTGTTCCAGTCATAAAGATTTTCCGACTTTCATTCTTTATCAGATTGATACCATTGGGAATCCTATGGGACAAACCGATTTAACCGACATGGATAATGACGGGGATCCGGTTGCTGTTGGCAAAATACCCGGTTACCTTACCTCAGTTTGTGTACCTCCGGTGATTATGACCTGATGCAACCCTTTTTCAGCATGTACAGTGAAGACATCTATGAGCTTTGTAGAAAGAGGACAAACAAATATTTTGGATTTGATGGGGCATATTTCCCGGAATGCATCTATTTCTGAGGCTCCGTTTTCACCTCAACCTATGGCTGGGCTCCTTACGAAGAGCGCAACGATAAGTTGCAGGAGAGTGGCTGGCATAAATGGGAATGGGTTGCAGGTCCGGAACTGGTATTTATGATGCTGGATTATTTTGATCATACCCGGGACCAGGAATTCCTGGAAGGGAAAATTATACCCATTGCCAATGACATCATACGGTTTTTCGATCATTACTATGAGGTGGGTGAAAACGGCAAGCTGGTAATACACCCGTCCATGGCGTGTGAAACCTGGTGGGATTGTGCTAATCCAATGTCCGAAATTGCAGGGTTGTTTGGCATTACAAAGAGGTTATTGGCACTACCTGAAAAATTAACAAAAAAAGAAGATCGGGATTTCTGGTATAGGAAACCCGGATCTGGATTGGGGGAAAAATGCCCTTGAACACCGCTGGGATAAAGGCAATTTCGGATGGAGGCAGGATGATATTTTTATGGCTTACCTCGGATTAACTGAACAGGGCTCTCCTATTTTCAACTATTTGAGAGGCAGGGTGAATTAGAGCGAATAAATTACAAAAGTGATTGAATATCCCTGGTACTGAAGTACTTTGTCGCTTCCTTCAGACGCTTCGCATTTCCTATATCGGTCCAGTAGTCCTTTTCGTGCCTGTAGATCATAACCGGATGATTTTTCGACAGGCTCAGGAACACGGGAATAAGGGAGAAAATCCCTTTTTCGGTTATTTGGTTAAATAGTTCAGGGTTTACTACCGAGATGCCGGAATATCCCACCCTGTTCACCTTTTCTCTAACCGGGACCGAATCGATCCGCTCCCCGGTTTCCGTGTTTTCCCAGCCGACCAGGCGGTTATTCTGATCGGTCAATAAATATCGTTTTGTATTCCTTTCTTTGCAGGCAAGAGAAACAAGTGCACCTGTCTTCTGATGATAACGCAACAGGGATAGAAGATCGAGGTTTGTCAGGATATCCACGTTATAGGTCAGGAATGGTTGATGATCATCAAAGAACCAGGATGCCTTCATCAGCCCCCCACCGGTTTCAAGCAGTTCTTCCCGCTCATCAGATAGTTCTATCCGGGTATTGAAATTCCCATTCTTCTCGAGAAATTCTTCAATCCGATCCGCAAAATGATGCACATTAATGATGATCTCATCAAAGCCGTATTTAATGAGCTTCCGGATCGCCACTTCAAGCAGCGTTTCCCCCCCTATTTCCACCAGCGCTTTGGGTTGGTCATCAGTAACCTTCCCAAGTCTTGAGCCTGTTCCTGCTGCAAAAATAATGGCTTTCATGTTGGTATGCGGACAACTTTATCGATTATACTTTACCCATAAGCAATAGGATAATCTGGACTTACTCATTATTTCAGGCTGAGGCGAAGGCTTAGGCTAAGGAAAAAATGAACAGTAAATTAATCACTATTAACAATTAACCGATTAACATTTAACCACCAACCTTCTTCTTTATTTTTTTCGGTTCATACAGTTCTCTTCTCTACCCCATAACATCTTCTTCATGTACCAATGCAACCCGGATGTTATACCGTTCCTTCAAATGCTTCGCGAGCGTTTCGGCAGCAAAGACTGACCGGTGTCTTCCTCCGGTACATCCAAAATTTATGGAGAGATGGGTAAAATTTCTCTCGATATAATTTTCCACGGTCTGGTCAACCAGTACAGTTGCATGCCGTAAGAATTCTTCCACAGCAGGTTCTTTCAGCAGGTATTGGATAACTGCTTCATCCTTTCCGGTTAGTTCCCGGAACTCCTCCAGCCTTCCGGGGTTTGGCAGGGCACGGCAGTCAAACACGAATCCCCCTCCATGTCCGGAATTATCCGCTGGACTGCCTTTCCGGTAAGAAAAGCTCTTAATCACAACCATCAGTTCTTTTTTCCTGGTTCCCAGTTTTCTCAATTTTTCTGATCGAGTAAGTTTTTCAAGGGCATCCATCAGGGCAGGCATTTCACATGGTATATGTACGTTATCCAGAAGATATTTAACGTTATCTATTGCATAGGGAATGCTGCGCAGGAAATGTTCTTTTCTCTCATAGAAACCCCGGAAGCCATATGCTCCCAATGCCTGCAAGATTCTTATCAAGACATACCCGTAATAATGTTCAATGAATGCCTCAGCATTACCGATCAGTTTTTCACCTGCACGATCCATATAATGTTTCATCAGGTCGACCCGGACCGGTTCGGGTAAATCCGCTTTCGCATCGTACAGGATTGATGCGAGGTCGTACTGTAGTGCACCTTTTCTTCCTCCCTGATAATCAATAAAATAAGGCTTTCTCTCCAGGAGCATCACATTTCGTGACTGAAAATCCCGGTATAAAAAGAACTGATCCCATACCTGGAGCAAAAAATCGGAGAACCGGTCAAAATCGTCCTCCAGTTTCTGTTCATCAAATGGAATATGCGCCAGTTTGAGGAAATAGTATTTAAAATAGTGCATATCCCAGAGCATGGATTGTTTATCAAAGCTCGACCTCGGGTAGCATACACCATAATCAATTCCTGCCCCTCCTTTAACCTGGAATTGGATCAATTCTTCCAATACTTTTCTGTAAATTGAAATCACCTCTTCAGGGAACTCTTTTCCCTTACGCGTTTCAGCCAGGTAGGAATAAAGCGTGGTGTCACCCAGATCCTGTTCCAGGTAAATATCCATCAACTCGTTCACAGCATAGATCTCTGGAACGGCAAGGTCAACCGACCGGAAAAAATCGGAAAAGCTCAGGAATGCCCGGTTTTCTCTCTTGTCGGGATTGTAAACTCCGATGGCACTTCTCTTCTTTCCTGTAATCCGGAAATATTCCCTGTTTGAACCGGAAAGAGGAAGTGGTATGATATCATGAACCGGTTCACCGGACCAATCCCCAAATAGTATGATAATTGAATTCTCTTTTCTGCTGCGTATCAAGTTGATTATTCTTTAATATGATACATGTTGATTCACCTGAAAAAATCACTCGTGAATCTTGATTTTCGCACCGGGAAATGGAAAAAACCACCAGATCACCGGTAAATTTGATGAAATAAATTCAAATTATCAAAGGCAGGCGTCGATTATTTTGAATACTGTTGTTCTAAAATTCTTATTTTTGCCAATCACAGGATAGCTCCATCACCTAATAAAACAATTTATATGCCTGATATTAGCATAACCGAATCACCATCTTTTTTCGATGATCTCGAAAAAATGAGTGTGAGAGAACTTCTTGAGAACATCAACAAAGAGGATCAGACGGTTTATTCAGCGGTCAAGGAAGTCATTCCGCAGATTGAACTTCTTGTTAATCAGACTATTGTAAGGATGAGAAAAGGAGGGCGCTTATTCTACATTGGAGCGGGGACCAGTGGCCGGTTGGGAATACTTGATGCGTCAGAAATTCCACCCACCTTCGGAATTCCTTACAACCTGGTGATTGGTTTGATCGCCGGTGGTGACATCGCCATCCGTAAAGCAGTTGAATCGGCAGAAGACGATTACAACAAGGCATGGAGAGATCTGCAGGAGCACAACGCCAATTCCGGGGATGTAGTGGTTGGTATTGCAGCATCCGGAAGGACTCCATACGTGATCGGTGGGGTGCGAACGGCACGGAAAAATGGCATTCTGACAGGCTGTATCACCTGTAATACGAACAGTGAAGTGGCAAAAGAAGTGGATGTTCCAATCGAAGCAATTGTCGGCCCGGAATTTGTCACAGGCAGTACCCGAATGAAATCCGGGACAGCTCAGAAACTGATACTCAATATGATCACCACCTCTACCATGATAAAACTGGGTCGCGTAAAAGGGAACAGGATGGTGGATATGCAACTCACCAATCAGAAACTGATCGAACGCGGCACAAGGATGATCATGGAGGAGCTGGGTTACGATGCGGATGAAGCAAAAGCATTGCTGCTGCAGCATGGTTCAGTCAGAAATGTGATCCATTCGTACAGAAGAAGAAAAAAGAAAGGCAATCAGAAAAATGAGAAATAGTGTTTCCTGCTTTATCCTGAGCCCTGGCATTCCGGAAAACAGAATCCTTGAACAATTCAGGAACAACGGCCCGGTTGACAGGGTATATATCCTAACCACAAAGACCGATGCCGGAAACCCGGAACAGGGAATCCTGACAACCAAAAGCCTCCTGGGAACAGAAACTATTCAATTAATTGCCAGCACCATCCGAACACCGTATGTATTGATTTGCCTGACGGATCAACCCATTGAACTGGGCCAGTATGCCCTGGAACGGTTTATAAACACCGTGGAAAGCATGCAGGCCGGATTGGTATATTCCGACTATCATCAAATAAATAATGGGGCCAGATCACCCCACCCCACCATCGATTACCAGTCCGGGAGTGTCCGGGATGATTTTAATTTTGGTCCGATCCTGTTCTATTCGACTCATGTGATAAGGGAAGCTGCAAAACGGCTAGAGAAGGAATACCTGTTTGCTGGTTTCTACGACCTGCGTCTGAAAACTGCTGAGAACCATCCCATCATTCGTATTCCTGAACTCTTGTATGGTGTGGTGATCACTGATTCCACCGGTTCACATGAAAAGCTATTTGACTATGTAGACCCGGAGAACAGGGAAATCCAGAAAGAAATGGAGGTAGCTTTTACCAGCTACCTGAAGAACATTAATGCCTGCCTTTATAGTGAAACAAGAGAAGTTGACCTCAATGAAAAAAGCTTCGACGTTGAAGCTTCTGTGATCATACCGGTAAAAAACAGGGAGCGGACCATTGAGGATGCTATTCATTCAGCCCTGAATCAAACCACCGACTTCAGCTTCAACATCATCGTCATTGACAATCATTCATCGGATGGTACAACGAAAAAAATCAGATCCCTGGCTGAAAAAAACGAAAGGATAATACACCTTGTTCCGTTCAGGAAAGATCTCTGGATTGGTGGTTGCTGGAACGAAGGAATCGATCATGAACGGTGCGGTAAATTCGCAGTGCAACTGGACAGTGATGATGTGTATGAAAGCAAAAACACCCTGAAAACAATTGTCGAAACTTTTTATCGCGAAAGATGTGCAATGGTTATCGGCAGTTATAAAACCACAAACTTTGATTTCAAAATAATACCCCCCGGTATCATTGATCATACCGAGTGGACACCGGAGAACGGCAAAAACAATGCATTGCGAATCAATGGTTTGGGTGCACCAAGAGCATTTTATACTCCCGTTATCCGGGAAATCAGATTTCCCAATGTAAGTTATGGTGAGGACTATGAAGCAGGGTTGCGCATTTCACGCAATTATCGAATTGGCAGGATCTACGAACCACTCTATTTGTGCAGAAGATGGGAAGATAATACCGATGCCGCACTCCCGGTTGAAAAACATAATTCCCATAATGCATACAAAGACTGGATCAGAACAGTCGAAATAAAAGCCCGGCAACAAATAAAGGAAACAAAAAAGAAAAAAATTATGGGGTTCCCCGGATGGCTCCTGATTATCCTGTTGGTTTCAATCCTGGTTTGTAACCGTTGCATCACCTATACAACCTGGCAAAAACACAAGGCGTATTACGGATCATTAAACATCGAAGAAAAGGATCTGAAGGAAATACCGGTATACAATCCAATGCATGATGAGACTGATCCGGTTCTGTACCATTCCAAGGATAAACAAATTTGCACTGCTATTTTGAAAAACGGTATTAAAAAGGAGCTTTCAGATAAACCCCTGAATGAGATCGTAATCGACGTTGCCCTGAGCTTTCTTGGTACGGAGTATGTCGGAAATACACTGGAAGCAGCCGGGGAAGAAAAACTGGTAATCAATTTGAGGGGTCTGGATTGTACGACATTCCTGGAGAATGTGGTTGTTCTTTCCTGGCTCATCAAACAGGAGAAAACAACTTTTGAGGAGTATGCCCGTGAGTTGATAAAGATCCGCTACAGGGATGGAAAACTCGATAAATATCCCTCCCGCCTGCACTATTTTTCCAATTGGCTCTACAACAATGAAAAGAAAAACATTGTAACCGATATTACCAGGAAACTGGGTGGTCAACCCTTCGATAAAGAGATCAATTTTATGACCCGGAACAGGGATAGGTACAGGCAATTGAGCAGTGATGAATATTTCGATGAAGTAGGGAGGACTGAACAGAAACTCACAGCCTTGGATTTTTTCTATGTCCTCCAATCGGATATAGAGGAGATCGAAGATAAGGTCCGGAATGGGGACCTGATTGCCATCACTTCAACCGTTGACGGGCTGGATATTGCCCATGTAACCATTGCCCTGCATCAGGATAACCGGTTGCATATTATTCATGCTTCAAGTTCTTCAGACAGGGTGGTGATTTCCGAAAAACCCCTTGCAGAATACCTGAAAAAAAATAAAACACAAGACGGTGTTATGATTGGCAGGTTGGTGGAATAACCTGCGCTGATCTTTTTTTATTGCATCAAAATAAATATATGCCTGTTCCACTTCATCATCCTGAATCTTTCTATCCCGGGGGGAAAGATGGTTCTTTTTCTGATAAAGCAATCAAACTCCTTGCTAACCAGAAGAAATCCTGGGATCTTCTGAGAAAGAATTATGAACTTCTGGATCAGGTCAAAACCAGAGAATTTCACTTCGATCATTTTACCATCAAAGCACAGTTCAATCCTTCCCGGATCACCTCCTCATCGGCAAGGATTGAACCGGAATTCATTGCTGCACGGACCTGTTTTTTGTGTAGCGAGAACCTGCCCGAACAACAGGAAAAGCTGGAAATTGACAGGGATTTTATCCTCCTGTGCAATCCCTACCCGATTTTCAGGGAACATTTTACCATCCTGACAAAAGCCCATGTTCCCCAGGAGATTAAACCCAATTTCAGCAACCTGCTAACTCTTTCTAAAATACTGAATGGTCATATTCTTTTTTACAATGGGCCCTACTGTGGAGCATCAGCACCCGATCATTTCCATTTTCAGGCGGGCAATAAATCATATCTGCCAATCGAGAAGCAGCTTAACCCGTTAAAGGATGAAACCGAAGGACCCTGGTTCAGTAATGAGAAAATCCGGATATGGGGGGTCGAACAATACCCCGGGAGATTCATTTTATTTGAATCCAGCAGTATCCCATCCCTGGTGGCCGCTTTCGATAGTGTCTATGCAAGTTTACAGGATATCATCCTGCTGGAACAGGAACCCCTGTTGAATATTCTTTCCCTGTTCACCAATCAGTCCTGGCAGATTATTCTCTTCCCCAGGAGTAAACACCGGCCTTCCCATTATTTTGAAACGGGAGATAAAGAGATGCTGATCAGTCCTGCTTCGGTTGATTTTGGCGGAGTATTCATTCTCCCCCGGGAAAAAGACTTTATAAAAATCACAGAAAAAGATATTATTGATATATTTAATGAGACCTCCATTAGTGAAAGACTTTTTAATGATTTGAAGGAATTCGTGCAAAAGAAAATGGAAAAGCAATTACGGAATATTCAATGATCATAAACCCATGAACGAACCATCGGTACAGGTTGGCATTATGCAGGGCACAGAGATATCTTTTGCATTACACGGAAATTTTACTGCCAGAGGCTATCAGAAGCCTTTCTGGGGAATATTCAAGGCCTGGTATCACTCGGGAGAAATTGAAATTGCCGGGGAAGGGAACAGTTATCGTATCCCGGACGAAATTGAATTCAAACCGTTCGACTTCAACATCTCTTTCTTTATATTGCACGGTGTGACCATTGGTATTCAGTTCCATTGGGAACAAAAAGAAGACCAACGATTCAGGGGTTCGTTAACCCTGCGTAAAGATGGAGATGCACTCGTAGTAATCAATACATTGCCTGTCGAAGATTATCTTATGAGTGTCATATCCTCAGAGATGAAAGCAACCAGTTCCCTCGAATTTCTAAAGGCCCATTCAATCATTTCCAGAAGCTGGCTTATGGCACAGCTGAGAAGAAAAACAGAAGTGCAGATCAGCCCGGGAACCTATGTCTCAGAGAACAATTCAGAGGATGAAATTATCAAATGGTACAGCCGTGAAAATCATGTTTTGTTTGATGTCTGTGCTGATGATCATTGCCAGCGATACCAGGGAATTACCAGGGCAACTACTAAAACTGTTGAAGATGCGATTAATCAGACCCGGGGAATGGTTCTCAAGTATGATGACCGGATCTGTGATGCACGGTTTTCAAAATCATGCGGAGGAATCAGTGAGTCATTCGAGAACGTATGGGAACCGGTCCAACATGCATACCTGACCAAAGTGGTTGATTATAATGAAGCAATAAAAGATTTTGATCTTGATCTGACAAAAGAAGACGCGGCAGACCGATGGATCAGAAGTGCTCCTCCTGCTTTCTGTAACACATCCGACAAGCAGATCCTGTCACAGGTATTGCTGGATTATGATCTGAAGACAACAGACTTTTACCGGTGGAGTGTTACCTATTCTCAGGATGAGATCTGCCAGATCATAAAAAAGAAATCGGGCCTGGACTTCGGAAAAATCATCGATTTGATACCGGTTCAAAGGGGTTATTCGGGCAGGCTGGTCAAGGTAAAAATAAAAGGCACCAAACGGGAGATGACCATAGGGAAAGAGCTGGAGATCCGGAAAATCCTTGCTCACTCTCACCTCTATAGCTCTGCGTTTGTGGTTGACAAGAAAGAGCCTGTTGATGGAATTCCCTCAGAATTTATCCTCACCGGTGCAGGATGGGGGCACGGTGTTGGTTTGTGCCAGATCGGTGCGGCTGTTATGGGAAGCAAAGGGTATGGTTATGAAAAGATCCTGATGCATTATTTCAGGGGTGCAAAAATTTCTCGCTATTATTAAGGTTTACCAATAACAACATGAGCGCAACAAAAAGAGAAAAAAGAAATCCCTGGGCCTGGGTTCCCTCCCTCTATTTTGCTGAAGGTCTCCCCTATGTTATTGTGATGACGGTATCGGTAATAATGTATAAACGGCTTGGGATTTCCAATGCTCAGATTGCACTCTATACCAGCTGGCTCTATCTTCCATGGGTTATTAAACCATTATGGAGCCCAGTGGTTGACCTCCTGAAAACGAAACGATACTGGATTTTCGTTATGCAATTGTTTGTCGGAGCGGGTCTGGCAGGGATAGCGCTAACGATACCCGTATCCAATTTCTTCCGGTATACCCTTGCTTTCTTCTGGTTATTGGCATTCAGTTCCGCAACACACGATATCGCAGCGGATGGATTGTATATGCTGGGGCTGACAAAACATGAACAGGCGTTCTTTGTCGGGATCCGGAACACTTTTTATCGCATTGCAATGCTTACTGGCCAGGGATTACTGGTTATACTTGCAGGACATTTCGAAACATCCACCGGTCTGCCTCCTCTTAATGTTCAGGTTCTTGCAGAAACAAAAAGTATGGAAGTCAACCGGTTTGATCCGGATACGTTATCCGTCGGGCAGATTGAAGAAGGTACGCAGGGTGTACTTATAAACAGCAATACTCTGATAATTCCAATCATTGAAATTACAAATGAAACATCCGATTCCATCCTTAGCAAGATCAGGAAATGGAATATTGACCATGGATTCTATTCAGGCGAAGTAATGGTTGCCCCAGGAACTGATGATAAGCAATCATGGTGGAATAAACATGTAACCCTAAAGCTGGAAGCGTTCCTGAAGAAAAATTTTGGAGAGGATCGACTGGCAGAAGAGAAAGTTACATCAGGTAATATTGGGATGGCCTGGTTCACCCTATCGAAAAAACCGGAGACAGATAAGAACATCATTGTAAATTTCAGAAGGGAAAGGGGCGATAAAAGCATTATGCTGGTGGAGGGTTTCCGGTTCACTTTTAATAAAACCAACTGGAATGTACCGGCCTGTTTTGCCATACAACTGGATCCGAAATTATCGAAGGCTTCATTAGCACAGTTTACCGCCCGGTCGGGTAATATTCCACTGGCATGGTCCCTGACTTTTGTCATTCTTGCAGGATTGTTTATTCTTTTCTCCATCTATCATAAAATCATCCTGCCCTACCCAAAAACGGATGTTCCTGCTACGAATAACCAGAATAACACCTCCGGATTCTGGAAAGAGTTTTTCAGCACATTTGCCTCATTCTTCAAAAAGAAGGAGATCGGGGTAATACTGGCTTTCCTGTTACTTTACCGGTTAGGAGAGTCGCAGCTGGTAAAGCTTGCTTCTCCATTTATGCTTGATGCGCAGGAGTTCGGAGGACTTGGGCTGACAACCGGAAACGTTGGACTGATTTATGGTACAGTCGGGATGATTGCTCTTTTATGTGGAGGTTTGCTGGGTGGTTTTCTTGCTGCCAGGAACGGCTTAAAATACTGGGTTTGGTGGATGATCATCGCCATGAACCTGCCGAATCTGGTCTATGTTTATCTCTCACATGCTCAACCAGAATCCTTGGTCTATATTTACCTGTCGGTCGCAATAGAACAATTAGGTTATGGTTTTGGATTTACAGCTTATACATTGTATATGATCTACATTTCAGAGGGGAAGCACAAAACAGCCCATTTTGCAATCACGACAGGATTCATGGCACTGGGCATGATGATCCCGGGAATGATCAGCGGTTGGTTGCAGGAGGTCATCGGATATCCCAATTTCTTCATATGGGTAATGATCTGTACCATTCCCAGTTTCATGGTCCTTCTATTTGTGAAAATCGATCCGGAATTCGGTATTAAAAAAGAATAGGGTTTATCCAAAATACATCGGATATCATCCGTTAAATGATAAACATCATGAAGAATTCCTTTTTATTCATTTTTCTCTTTCTTTTCCTAATCCTACATTTTGCTTCTTTTTCACAGGATCATGCCCCAGCGAAGCTTCCCCCCTATTCCGGATCTGGCAAAGAGTGGGTCGACTCTGTTTTTGCCACACTCTCCCAGGAGGAGCGAATAACACAGCTAATTTTCGTAGCAACATTCTCAAACCAGGGCATTCCCCACGAGGTGGAAATTAGTGACCTCATTAGAGAGCACAAGGTCGGTGGGCTGATCTTTTTCAGTGGCACTGCGGTTAAACAGGCAGAATTAACTAATTTTTATCAGTCACAATCCCGGGTTCCTCTCCTGATCGTAATGGATGGAGAATGGGGGTTGGGTATGAGAATTACTGATGTATTGGATTTCCCCTACCAGATGAGCCTGGGAGCCATACAGAATGATTCTTTGATCTACGAAATGGGCAGTACCATTGCGTCCCACTTTAAAAGACTGGGAGTACACATCAATCTCGCGCCTGTTGTAGATATTAACAATAACCCCGAAAACCCCGTGATTAATTTCCGCTCCTTTGGTGAAAATAAAAACAACGTTACCAGAAAAGCAGAAATGTTTATGATGGGTCTGCAGAATCATGGAATTCTGGCAGTGGCCAAGCATTTCCCCGGTCACGGAGACACGAATAAAGATTCTCATCTCGTCCTGCCCGTGCTGAATCACAGCCGTGAACGGCTTGATACTATGGAGTTGTATCCATACAAACAGCTTATTCATGAGGGACTTGGTGGGATCATGACAGGTCACCTCAGTATACCTGTCCTGGATTCAACAAAAGATCTGGCATCTTCCCTGTCAAAACCTGTTGTAACAGGATTATTAAGACAGGGACTGGAATTTCAGGGATTGATCCTGACAGATGCTTTAAACATGAAAGCAGTTACCAATTATTTTTCTGCGGGAATTTCCGATGCAATGGCACTCTATGCTGGAAATGATGTTCTGGAATATACAGAGGATGTGGAAAAAGCGATTATAGAGATCAAAAAAGCGGTTGACGAAGGGAGAATCAAACAGGAAGTGATTGATGAAAGATGCCGTAAAGTACTGACCATAAAATACTGGGCCGGTTTACAGGATGATCATGAAATAGATACTGTTGACTTACTTCGTGACCTGAATACAATCCCGGCAAAACTTCTGAACCGGGAATTGATAAAAGCTTCGATTACTGTTTTAAAAAACAAACAGGAAGTGATACCCGTGCAGAATCTTGAAAATGCCAAAATTGCTACCCTCGCAGTTGGTTCTTCTATGCTTACACCATTCCAGGAAATGCTTGGCAAATATACCCGGATGAAACACTTCCAAATCGGTATGAAGGACGACCCGGAACAGGTTCAGTCAACCCTTGAAAACCTGGATGATTATGATCTGGTAATTGTTGGGATAACCGGACTCGATGAAAGGAGATATAATCAATATGGCCTGGGAAAGGAAATAGAAAGTATTGTCAAACATCTCCTACCCGATAAACCGACCATTGTGACTCTATTTGGGAATCCTTATGCGTTAAAATATCTGGAAGGGATTGAAGAGTCGGATGGACTGATCATTACTTACCAGGATTCTCCTTTGATTCAGGAACTAACGGCTCAGTTTATTTTCGGAGGTTTTGGAGCTTCGGGAAGGCTGCCGGTAAGTGTGAACAATAAATTTTCTGAAGGGGATGGTCTGAATACGGTTGGAGGGATCCGGTTTCAATACTCTTTGCCTGAATCTGTCGACATTGATTCAGATTTACTGGAGGAAAAAATTGATTCAATCGCAAACAGGGGACTCGCTGTACAAGCTTATCCGGGTTGCCAGGTGCTTGTAGCCCGGAAAGGAGTTGTCGTGTTTCACAAAACGTATGGTTATCATACCTATGATAACCTGATCCCTGTTAAAAAGAATGATTCATATGATTTCGCATCGGTTACTAAAATTACAGGTCCTTTACCTGCCTTGATGAAGCTTCATGATGAAAAGAAATTCTCCCTGGATGACAAATTTGCCAGGATATGGCCAGACTTCGCCAGAGGAGATAAGTCAGAACTGGTAATCCGGGAAGTTCTTGCTCACCAGTCGAAACTGATGCCATACATCTTTTATTGGACAAACACCGTAAAGAAAAACGGTGAATTCAAATGGAGCACATTCAGGAAGGATTCTACTGCCCGTTATAACGTTAAAGTTGATAATGACTTTTTCCTTCATAAAAATTACAGGGAAAAAATATACAGAGCAATAAGGAAATCTCCCTTGCGTGAAAAAAACGAATACCTGTACTCAGGACTCAGCTTTGTCCTTTACCCTAAAATCATAGAGGAATTAACGGGAAGGGATTATGAGACCTATCTTAAAGAGACCTTTTACAGGCCCCTGGGAGCGTATACAATTACTTATAATCCCACTCGGGAGTTTCCTGTCAATCGAATAATCCCAACCGAGAATGATGATTTTTTCAGGCGGAGGCAGATTCATGGTTACGTGCATGATGAAGCTGCCGCTGTGATGGGAGGTGTTTCAGGTAACGCCGGCCTCTTTGCTTCCATAAATGACCTGGCGAAACTAATGCAAATGTACCTGTGGATGGGAACCTATGGAGGAAAAAGATACATCAGTGAAGAAACAATGAAGACATTTACTACATACCAGTTCCCGGAAAACAATAACCGGCGGGGTCTCGGTTTTGACAAACCAAACGTCGGAAATCCGGAGCTGCCTGTCGAAGAGCAGTATCCGGCAGCAGGGGCATCATCGGAAAGCTTTGGACATTCAGGGTATACCGGAACTTTTACCTGGGTTGACCCAAAATATAATCTCCTCTATATATTTTTCTCAAACAGGGTCTACCCTACCCGGAATAATCAAAAGCTGTACGAACTGCATATACGTACATCCATCCAACAGGTGATCTATGATGCCATAACCGATACAACAAATAATAACAATAAACCATGAAAATTGAATTATTCAAACTGGACCTTCACAACCTGGTTGAACTCAATATTTCGGGTTCAGCTGAAAATTACAGGGTTTGCAGCTCCGATTCCTGGTTCCTGGATGAGCAACTCTTCTACCTCCTTCAATCCTGTTTTGAGAAAAGCAGTAAAGTGTTTGATTATTACGAACCGACAAGGTATGATATCCGCAATATTGTACCCCTTTTGAATGAATTGAAAAGGTTTAGTAAAGCATTGGAAGCGGCGCAATCACCGGATCGGTTTATTGCTTTTATCCATAACCAATACATGGGAGCCCAGTTTCTGGATCTCTTTGAAAAGGAAAATCCGCGGTGGAAAGAGCAGTGGGAGACCTGCCATAGCCAGCTGATGGAAGTAACCCTGAAACTGATCACCCTGGCCAATCAATGCTTCAATGAAGATAAAGTGCTATGGGTTAAAGGATACTGATGAAAGTTTTATGTTATACGTTATACGTTATACGTTAAAAGTAAATGAGACTATAATTTCAGGAGCAATTAAGCGATCTGAAATTATATAGTCGAATTTATCCCGC
>CAZTES010000046.1:0-18410 GCA_964612275.1 uncultured Rikenellaceae bacterium | reverse complement strand
ATCAAAACAAACTCTTTTGTCAATCCAAGGTAGGCTAATGACCGGTTTTCCCATAGCTGAATGTAGGTGTTATCCCCTGTTTTTTTCAGGATCCGTTTTGCCATTAGCCTGACCTGATAACCGGCCAGAATATTGACTTTGTACCCGGGATCCCTCAGTCCCAGCTCACCACCTCCCATAAGATCGTTAAAACTGGTATTGATTCCGGCATAAACAAACAATTGACTGAAGGAAGGCAAGCGTCTTGGTTTTATCCCCAGATCAATCAGCTCCCGTGCCAGCTTCGAATGACCATATTGCAACGCCAGGGAATGGGGATTTTTCCTGCCACTGTCTTCAGTGTGGGCTCCCAAGGAGATGATCTGTTCAACAGCATCCACATGACCGTTTATTATGGCCATATCCAGTGCCGAGTATCCCTGTTTGTTCAGGTGATTTAAATCTGCTCCGGATCCGGTCAATATTCGGATCATGGCAGTATCGCCATTCTGTGCCGCAATCATCAAGGCAGTTGTCCCCTCTGAATCCGTGCTGTTTATTTTCGCATCATGCCGGATAAGCAGATCGATTATATCGGGATTTCCTCCATAGGCAGCAGCCATTATTGGTGTATTCCCCCCGTTGTCCCTGATTTCCGGATTAGCCCTGTTTGACAACAGAAGTTCGCAAAGTTCATAGTAGTAATATCCGGCACCGCAATGCAGGGGTGATGCTCCGTCATTATCCCTGTCGTTTACATTCGCCCCGCTGAGAATAAGAAAATCGACAATCTCCATGAAATTGTAGCGTGAAGCTGCAATGATTGCGGAAACACCATCCCATGGTTTGTGATTAACATCGGCTCCGTTAAGAACCAGGATCCTGGTTGTTGTCAGATCCCCGTTCTGAACGGCATACATCAGGGGTGTAATGCCTTCGATTGTTTTTGTATTTGGATCCGTGCCAAGGTTTAACAACCGCAACACTTCTGAAGGATAACCATAAAATGAGGCTATGATCAGATTATAATTGTGATCATTCGGAATGTATTCGGAAGTATCTATCCGAATGGTATCCTGCGGACTAAAACCCGATGGAAGACCTGCAAGCAGGATGTGGGTTAAACAGAAAAAAAGAAAGATTAAAAAACCGGCTCGCATCGATTGAAAAAATTTCTTAAAAATAATGATTTAACATGAAACTTCCGTCGAAAGAAAAATGGATTTTAAATTTTGTTTCTTCGATGATGGGATTTTCAATAATTGTACTATATTTAGAGCAAAATTAGAAAAGAAATTTGCGTAATTTGACAAGGCTGTTGTAAATCAATAATTTGTATTAGATTGCCTGTTATTCTTTACTTAGAATAAATCATCAGAACAGTGTAAATCTGCAAATCGGATTTTATTTTTAATAATAAAATACTTTATTTTCCGTTATTAATTGCAGGATGATTTATTAGGATCTAGTAAATGAGGTTTGGTTCCTTACTTCTCTTAATTTTAGGTTTAGTTGTTGGTTTATTATTTTCATCTAGTTTCCTTTCAATGCCTCAGACGTTGAGGGTGCTAAATTCCGGGAATTCGAACCTCATTTACTTTTTTTAAGATCCGGCAGCTGTTACAGAATCCTGCCTCGCCGCTTAAAGTACTACTTGCCGGCAAAGACCCTGAAACTATCGAAAGAAAAGCCATTGGATGCACCATTATGGTGGAATAGCGCGGGAGAAACCTGCGGGGGTAAGGCAACTCTTCGTGGTGAAACCTACCCGGTTATTTCATTTTTTTTCATGATCGGCAATAAATTTCAAAGCGGCCGAATTGATACAATACCGTAAGCCGGTGGGGGGAGGGCCATCCTCAAAAACATGCCCGAGATGGGACTCACATTTTGCACAGATCACTTCGGTTCGCACCATTCCATGTGACCGGTCAATCCGGGTGATGATGTTTTCTGATGAAGTCTTGTCGTAGAAGGCTGGCCAACCACATCCGGAATTAAATTTTGTGTCCGATTCAAATAGCAGGTTTCCACAGGCAGCACATACATATTGTCCCGGTTCATAAAAATGATCGTATTTCCCTGTGAATGCATATTCGGTCCCTTTTTCACGAAGAACATGATATTGCATTGGTGTGAGAAGACGCTTCCACTCTTCATCATTCTTTATCACCTTCATTGAATCATTTTTCTCCATCGCATGCACCTCCTTATTATTCTGACCGGAAACGGTAATCCATACACTTGATATTATAAGTACCAGAAATGTTCTGATCGGTTTCATTTTTCATTCCTCCATGCTTGATCAACATAATCTCGTGTCCTGAAATCCTGCAGAGTAAGAACTTCCTTTAAAAATAACAATTTTATGAGATAAAAGTTCAGATTTTGGATTGTCCGGTGTGAGAAAAAATTCCTTATTTTGTATCTTGGAAATTTATTTGCAGTGTGACACAGGTGTTTTGAAAAAGTAATGTACTTAAAATTGTAACGATGAAAATCCTGCACATTTTCTTCATGGTGTTTGCTTTCTCTCTGTTTGCTGTATCATCGGGGAGCGGTCAGTCGGACGGGAGCAGTGATGGTTTATTTGATTCGGATGAAGTTTTACGCGTAAAACTTACAGGGCACATTAATGTTCTGATCAGTGATCTGGATGAGGACCCGGAGGAATACCCTGCGGTTTTAAGCTATGCAGATGAGAACGGAGAGGATGTTTCTATTCCGGTGGAAGTCAGGACCAGAGGGAATTTCCGGAGAGATCCGGATAATTGTAATTTTCCTCCATTACGGATCATTTTAGCGGAAGAACACCTTCCCAATACAATCTTTGAAGGACAGGACGAGATCAAACTGGTAACTCATTGCATGACCAACTATCCTGAGTATGAACAAATGCTTTTCAAAGAGTACTCCATCTACTGCTTATATAACCATTTCACACCGTTCAGTTTTCGGGTTCGGTTAGCTGAAGTATCCTACATTGAGCAGGATAATCCGGAGGATCAGATAACCAGTTTTGCTTTTTTCATTGAGCGTCCGAAATACATGGCTGAAAGAAACAATGGAAAGATTTTAAAAGCCGAGAATTTTTCAACCCGCGATATGGATGAGGGGGCCTATAACATCCTGGCTCTTTTTCAATACATGATAGCAAACAATGATTGGTTCATTTCGGCGAATCATAATGTCGAATTGGTCACCATCGATCCGTTGAGCCCCCCCATTCCGGTACCCTATGATTTTGACTGGGCAGGGCTTGTTGAAGCCCCTTACCGGTATTCATTTAGGGATTCTGTTGAGAGTGTCACTGCTGACCGGTTTTATAAAGGAATTTGCGGATCCAGAAAGGAGTTTATCGCGCTTTTCGACCTGTTCAAAGAGAGGAAGCATGAAGTATTCAGGCTCTACCAGGAGTTTGATTTGCTGGACCTTGAGCACAAAGCAAAGATAATTCAGTCCATTTCCACTTTCTACGACATGATCGAACGCCCGGGGAATGCCATACAGATACTCAGGAGGGATTGCATTCGGTTGTAACAGGGGGCAGTATGTTCTGCTAAAGCGGGATGTTGCCGTGTTTTTTGGGAGGATTTGAGGCGCTTTTATTTTGTGCCATTTCCAACGCCATAATCAATTTTTTCCGGGTATATTTTGGCAGGATAATCTCGTCAATATACCCCAGTTCTGCAGCTTTATAGGGGTTTGCAAAATTTGATTTGTATTCCTCCACTTTCCGTGTTTTCTCTTTATTATCAACAACACTTCGGTGCAGGATATTGACTGCGCCTTCGGGTCCCATCACGGCTATTTCAGCTGTTGGGTAGGCAAAATTGACATCGGCACCAAGGTGCTTGCTGGCCATGACACAGTATGCTCCTCCGTATGCTTTTCGGGTAATAATCGTGATTTTTGGCACGGTGGCTTCTGAAAAGGCATAGAGCAATTTTGCTCCATGGCGTATGATTCCTCCAAATTCCTGGATGGTTCCGGGCAAAAATCCGGGGACATCTTCAAAGGTGACCAGTGGGATAGAGAACGCGTCGCAGAACCGGACAAAGCGTGCTCCTTTTACCGAAGCATTGATGTCGAGCACTCCCGCCTGGTGAGCCGGCTGGTTTGCCACAATGCCAATCGTTTTGCCATTGAGCCTGATAAAACCGACCACAATGTTTTCTGCATAATGCGACATGACCTCAAAGAAATTATGGTCATCTGCAACCGTTGTGATGATCTCTTTTATATCGTAAGGCTTGTTGGGATCAACCGGCACGATGGTCTGCAGGCTTTCATCCACCCGGTTGATATCGTCAAGTGAGGGCTTGACCGGTGGGTCCTCCATGTTGTTTGACGGCAGGAAGCTCAGCAACTCCCGGATCATCATCATCGTTTGTTCATCATCTTCACCAATGAAGTGGGCCACACCACTTTTCGAGTTGTGGGTCATGGCACCTCCCAGTTCTTCCTTGGTTACATCTTCGTGGGTAACGGTTTTGATGACATCAGGACCTGTCACGAACATGTAACTGCTTTCTTTGACCATAAAGATAAAATCAGTCAGGGCAGGCGAGTATACCGCTCCCCCGGCGCAGGGACCGAGTATAGCGGATATTTGAGGGACAACGCCGGAACTCATGACATTCCGGTAGAAGATATCTGCATATCCGGCAAGACTCTGAACACCCTCCTGTATTCTTGCACCCCCGGAATCGTTCAAACCGATGACCGGGGCGCCCATTCTCATCGCCAGATCCATGAGTTTAACGACTTTATCTGCATTGGTTCTGGATAAGGTTCCTCCAAAAACAGTAAAATCCTGCGCAAAAATATAGACAAGCCGTCCATCAATTTTTCCATAACCGGTGACAATCCCATCACCGGGAATTTTCTTTTTGTCCATATCAAAATCAGTACATTTGTGCACCGCCATTCGGTCGGTTTCAACAAAAGTACCTGGATCAAGAAGATCGTTGATCCGCTCGCGTGCGGTTTTTTTTCCGGCTTTGTGCTGTTTTTCTATTCTCTCAACTCCTCCTCCCAGTTCAGCAGCATTTACCCTTTCTTCAAATTCCTTGAATTTTTCTTCCAGTGTTGACATGGTACCGGTATCTGATTATTCAATTAGTATTAATGGTTGATTTCCTTCAATGGTGTCCCCCTCGCTGGCCAGGATCTCTTTGATTTTACCCGAACGTTTTGCCTTATACTCGCTCTCCATTTTCATGGCTGAGATGATAATGAGGGTTTGCCCGGGCTCGATTTCCTCTCCAACATCAACCGGGATTTTTACGACCTTCCCTGGCATGGGAGAGGAAATAGAATCCTGATCGTGTTCCAGCTGCCCCTTCAAACGGTTCTTCATATACTTCGATTCCGAGTCATTGATCTCAATATCGAACGTTGAACATCCATGGGCAACAATATATTTTCTCTTATCACTGCCGGGTACAATTTCCATGTCATAGGATTTCCCGTTGTGAAGCATGGAATAAATTCCATGATCAACCTTTACTATATTGACTTCCAGGATTTTTCCATTGATTGAAACCTCCATGTTACTTCCGTCCTTTTTCAGGATCTCGACCTGGATGATTTTATCGTTTAGTAGAATTTCCATATGAATCAAAAAGGATTAGATTGGATGTTAAAGCCTGATCATGCTTTTTTTCCGGCCATATTCTTTCCACAGGTTTTTTCCATTGGGTCCGGGCAGGTTGTTCCCGTTCAGCCGGGAAGCGTTATACTCGAGGAGTGCAGTAAGTGCTGCAAGGCCTTCAAATTGTTCACATTCCTTTTCACTCCGGCAGGGTGAAAAGAGAAAATCACTGTTTTTTTCGATAAAATGGGTATCGTACTTACCGCTGATAAAATCTGGAGTTTCCATGATTCTGACCAGGAAATTTTTCGATGTTTTCACCCCGAGAATGTAGTACTCTTTCAATGCTCTTTTCATTCTGCTGATGGCTTCTTCCCGGGTGATGCCCCAGGTGATCAGTTTTGAGATCAGCGGGTCATAATGGATCGGAATGGAATATCCCTGATAGATGTAGCCGTCGCATCGCACTCCGGTTCCCATGGGCTCAATGATCTTGCTGACCAGACCGGGACTGGGCATGAAATTGTTCTCCGGGTCTTCGGCATAGATCCGGCATTCGATGGCATGTCCATTTTGTGAAACCTCATCCTGTGCAATGTGCAATGGCTGTCCATCGGCGATAAAGAGTTGCTCCTTCACCAGGTCTATTCCTGTGACCCGTTCGGTAACCGGATGTTCAACCTGAAGCCTGGTGTTCATTTCAAGGAAGTAGTAGTTGCGCTGGTTGTCTACCAGAAACTCGATCGTCCCGGCTCCTTCATAATTGACCGCTTTGGCAGCGGCAATAGCATGTTCCCCCATTTCATCCCGCAGTTCAGGGGTCATCAGCGGAGATGGGGTCTCTTCCACCACTTTCTGATGCCTTCTTTGCACGGAACACTCCCGTTCACACAGGTGAATGACATTCCCATGCCGGTCTGCCAGAATTTGAAATTCTATGTGGTGGGGCGATTCAATGTATTTTTCGATATAGACCGAATCGTTACCAAAAGCAGCGAGTGCTTCTGATTTGGCAGCCCTGACTGCCGCCAACAGCTCATCCTCTTTCCTTACCAGGCGCATCCCCTTTCCTCCACCCCCTGCCGATGCCTTGATCATGACAGGCAATCCGACTTCGGAAATAATCTTTTTGTATGCCAAATCATCCGTAATGTTTTCCTTTGTTCCGGGGACAACCGGGACATTGGCATTCATCATGCTCCTTCGGGCACTGATCTTATCACCCATCGTCTGAATGGAATAGGCACTCGGTCCGATGAAAATAATACCCGCTTTCTCTACCCTGTTCGAAAATTCAGCATTTTCAGAAAGAAAACCATATCCGGGATGTATTGCATCCGAATTCGATTCCTTTGCCACCTGGATGATCTTATCCATCACCAGGTAACTTTCATTGGAAGGGGAGGGGCCAATAGAATAGGCTTCATCAGCATACCTGACATGCAATGCGGTTCGGTCTGCTTCGGAGTAAACCGCTACCGTCATGATTCCTAACTCACGACAGGATCGAATGATCCGGACTGCAATCTCCCCACGATTTGCAATAAGGACTTTCTTGATCTTCATGATATGGGAATGAATATTGACGGGTAAATATAGTATATAAAATATAGAATTGTTCCAAGATCTGTCGTAAAATTCTGGATTAAACCCGGCTGTCGGTATCTGAACAAAACGTTGTATTCCTATCTCAATGGTTATCAAATTGTTCCTTTTTACCTGATTTTTGTGCGATTGCATTTATTAACAATTGTTAATAAAAGGTGTGAAAACTATGTTGACAAGGAAAGTCAAAATAAGTTGCACTGATCCCCATTTAGTAATATATTTGCTTTACCAAGTGAGGGATAAAAGGCAAGCTTGAGAAACGCGGAAACGGATTGTGGATGCTTGCAAAAGTTGAAACACTCCCGGACCCATCTTCAGGTCACCCGTTCTTCGGAACAGGTTTCTGCCAGGGTGAGTTTCAAAAGGCGAACCCGCGAAAGCCAGCCTGGCAACAGGTCGGTGGGAACAGGTTCAACTCTTAAGGGTCGGGTTCGTAAGAACCAGGTGTTTAAGAGGCCTTTAAAAAGCCAGGGTTCAGAATCGCAACGCTTGTAAAAGCGAAGCCATACTGAATTCAGACGCCGGAAGACGATACCCGAAAGGGTTGAATTGGAATGCTGAAGCCATAATAACAGTAGCTTGGCACTGATTTTGACCTACGGGTCTTAGGAAGTGGAAGAGGGAATTTTTCGTCAGAAAAATTTCCTCTTCTTGTTTTTACCCTAACTTCCTGTGAATAACCTCTTTCCCGAAAAAACGGAACCCGTTACAGCCTCCTGGTAAACTTCCTCTCCCGACCCGGAAACAGGACATCAGAACTAATCTTTTCTGAGCAACGCATGAAATTTTTCCAGATCTGTTAAAAACTTTCTGCCAGTGTTGAATTTTTCTTGCATTTTATTATCCCATCCTATAGAATTCCATTAAATTTGCAGTTTGATATTTATTAATAGCCTGTTATACAAATTATTAACTTGCATTTCGTGACGACATTAATATTTTACAGGCGGATTTCTCTGTTCTTTTTTCTGCTGCTGGTCACCTCCTTCGGATTTACTGATCCCCGGTCTGCAGTCAAGGATAAGGAACCTGCTGATCCAAATCCCCTGAACCTGCGCCTTCGCAATGATCTTTGTACGTCAGAAACGTTCGTCCCGATAGATCATATTTTTACTTCATTTTTAGAACGATGGGATATAGCGGGTGCCTCCGTGGCGATTGCAAAAGATGGAAAGCTCATTTTTGCCAGGGGGTATGGAAAAGCAGACAGGGAAGAAGGGACCGATGTGCAACCCTTCCATCTGTTCCGCATTGCCAGTATCTCCAAGCTGATTACAGCCGTTGCCATCATGAACCTGGTGGATGAGGGCAGATTAACCCTCGATCAAAAGGTCTTCGGAGAAAATGCCGTACTGCATGATTCCATCTACCTGAACCCGCGGGATACTCGTGCCTTCGATATTACTGTTCGACATCTTCTGACACATTCCGGAGGATGGACCAGAAGATGGGGTGATCATATGTTTATCCCGCATGCCATAGCAACCTATTTGAATGTTCCCCCACCGCCTGACACGAGAACCATTGTGCAGTTTGCCCTCAGCAAAAAACTGCACTTCTCTCCGGGAAGTTATGTAAGTTATTCGAACCTCGGATACAGTATTCTGGGGCTGGTCATTGAAGAGATTACAAAACAATCCTACGAGGAATATGTAAAAAACTGCATCCTGGAACCGCTTGGGATATATGATATGCAGCTGGGTGGGAATATGCCATGGCAGAAAGCACCCCTGGAGGTCAGGTATTATGAACCCGCCGGATCGGAATGTGTCAAATCAATCTACGATCAGGATGAAATGGTCATGAGGTGCTATGGCGGAAATGATGTTGAAGCCCTGGGTGCAGCCGGGAGCTGGATTGCTGCAGCACCGGATCTTCTGAAATTTGCTCTGGCAATCGACGGGGATTCAAGCAGGCCGGATATCATTTCAGCGGAAAAGGTAAAACTTATGACCGACCCTGGATACGGTTATGCACCTGTCGGCTGGAAAACTGCTCTCTCAAATGGTACCTGGTGGAGAACCGGATCTTTTGCAGGTACTTCGGCGATGATCAAGCATCAGAATGATGGGGTTACATGGGCTGTGTTGTTGAATTCAAGTACCTGGAAATCGTCCAGGTTTCCCGGCGAGATTGACCGAACCATGAGAAAAGTATTCGTTAACATGGAGCAGTGGCCTGAACAGGACCTGTTTGACCTGGACCTTCCGGATCCGATCCAACCACTGAACCTGAAAAAACTGCAAATGCCAGATTAAGGTTTTTTGCACACCATTCAATCATTGCGTGACCATGTGCTTTACTATAAACGTGAACATCATCAGGGAGGAGATGGAGCACCGGTTCAACATTCCGTTGCTCGACCCTGACAATTACAGGCCCAGCTATTATTATCACGCATTTGAGTTGCCAAAGATTCCTGTAATCAGTTCAGAAAAACCGGATGGAATTGATTTGTACCAGTGGGGATTGATACCCTCCTGGACCCGGGATGAAGAGTATGCGAATGATATCCGGTATAAAACATTCAATGCCAGGTCGGAATCAATCACCGAGAAACCTTCTTTCCGGCATGCGTTCAGATCAAACCGGTGTCTTGTCATTAGCAAGGGTTTCTATGAATGGCAAACCGTCGGTAAAGAGAAATTTCCATATTATATCTACCTGTCGGACGAAAAAATTTTCACCTTTGCCGGACTATATGATGTATGGACCAATCATCGAACGGGGGAGATCATGAAAACATTCAGCATCATTACCACCCATGCCAACCCCCTCATGGAAAAGATACACAACGTTAAGAAAAGAATGCCTGTTATCCTGGCAAGGGAGGGTGAGAAGGAGTGGCTGGATACGTCCGTCCCGTTATCTGAATCCATCAAATTATTGAAGCCCTTCCGTGACGAGGAGATGGAGGCTTATACCATTTCGCGGTTGATCACCAGACGGGGAGCTGACAAAAATGTTCCTGACCTGGTGAAGCCTTTCGATTATTCGAACCGTACATTGTTGTAGCCGGGGAGTTTCCCCCGGTTGCTTTGACACCTTATATTATTGAGCGACAAAGTGGTAGGTAATGAGCCCCTGCTGACGTGCAGGAGCCGATAAATCGAGATTAAACCGTGTCCTAAGTGCGGCATCCTTTGCCATATCATGCAGGCAGTAATCGTCTGTTGATGATTCTTCCTGGATCACTTCTGCGGAAAGCACGAACCCTCTCTGGTCGACCACAATACCCAGAACAACTTTTCCATTTCCCTCACACTTATAGATGGGAAGCGGCAAATAGCGATGAGTCCGGCCTTCCAAAACATAATAGATCCTTGTAGGTCCTGAATAAGCTGTTGCCATCTCATCAGCGGTTATTTCCTCTGCACTATCCTCCAGGTCACGAAATTCAGTTTCTCCGGACCGGGATCCCTCTTCCAGGCGCTGGCGAAGTTCATCCAGATAATTCTCCTCCGAGATCTCCCCACTCTCAATCAATTCCTTTTTGATCTGATCAATATAATCATCAATGTCAAATTCTTCATCCGTCTGGCTGCTCAGGTTGCGTGCTATGTTCGTCCAGAATGCCTCGTTATTATACATTTCAGCAACCCGGTCCGGCACCTCCATTTCAATGATCTCGGGCTCTTCAGGAGTGGATTCAAAATCAATGATGATCGATTCCTGCCTCTCCTGATATGTTGTTGACAGCTTGATGAGCATGAACAGAATTGCCAGCATAAGGTGAACGATGATTGTTCCCAGGATGCCATAGATATGTTTTTGAATGAACCGTCTCATCAGGATGCGAAATTATAATAAATCTTTTTGTTGAACAAAAGGTTCATTCGAATGAAAAGTATATTTTTGCTTTTCATGTATACTGAAATCATCATCACCCAGGTTTTAATTCTTGCTATCCTTGTTGTTATCGGGATAGCGGCAACGAAGCTGGGGTTAATTTCCGGTGATCTCAAAGAAGGGATTGCCCGGTTGGTTTTCAATATTACCTTACCGTTACTGATCCTGACCAATCTCTCGGAACTGGATCTCACTCCGGAGATCATCAGGAACAGCGGGCTGGTTATCCTCTTCTCCTATGCCGGACTTTGCCTCATGCTGGCAGTGGGCATCGTTTCGTCAGGGATACAAAGGCTGGATCCTTCGAAGCGGACAATACACCTGTTGCATTCGATGTTTGGAAACATTGTCTTTCTGGGCTACCCGTTAATTAACACCCTTTTTCCGGGAGGTGAAGGATTATTGTATGCCACACTGTTTCATCTTGCATCCAATTCCCTTCAGTGGACACTGGGTGTTTACCTGCTGGTACGCAAAGAGAAAGTGAATTGGTCTGCTCATTTGAAACACCTTCTGAATCCCAATACCATTGCACTGGTGCTGGGGCTGATCATGATGGGTTTTTCAATTCGTTTTCCAGCAATCTTACGCAAGCCACTGGGGGGCCTGGGAAACACAACACTCTATCTCTCGATGATCTATATCGGTGCCATTCTTGCACAGACAAATTTCAGGGGCATATTGCGGAAAGGGTATATTATTGTGCTCAGTATGAACAAGTTGATTACCACTCCTTTTTTGTTGATCCTGGTTCTGAAGAGTGCCGAAACTGTGTTCGGTTTTTCTCTGGATGAAACAGTCGCCTCTGTCGTTGTTTTGCAGGTAGCCATGCCCTGTATGGCAATTATCGTGGTCATGGCAAAACAATTTGGAGCGGATGAAAAACAGGCCACTGAGAATGTTCTTCTTTCCACCATCCTGAGTCTTTTTACCCTTCCTCTGGTTTATTTTTTCCTGCAAAAATTTTGATAAATACCACACTGGAAGGGCAGATAAGTTACCTGTTTCTTTTGAATTTTATATCTTTGGATAAAACCCAAGGTAAGCCATTGAAATTATGCCGGATGATAATCTCCTCATAGAGCTTGAGCGGCAGCGGGATGAAATAGCCCGCCAGAAGAAGGAGATCATTTACAGCCTTCAGTATGCAAGCCTCATCCAGTCGGCACTGCTCCCTACGGAAAGTGTCCTGAACCGTTTTTTGCCCGACTATTTCATTCTTAACCTGCCCAAAGATATTATCTCAGGCGATTTTTACTGGGTGGCTGAAAAGAGCAACAAGATTCTTTTTTCTGTTGCTGATTGTACCGGCCATGGCGTTCCCGGTGCTCTTATGAGCATTCTTGGAATATCCTTCCTGAATGAAATAATACAGGAAAAATGTGCCATCAAAGGCAACCGCATATTGAATCAATTGCGTGAGAAGATCATGAAAGCCTTGCACCAGACCGGTGAGGTAGCCAAGTCGAAAGATGGAATGGATATCGCACTCTGCATCTATACACCCGATTCAAGAGAATTACAGTATTGCGGTGCAAATAACCCCCTTTACCTGATCCGTGAAAATGAACTGGAAGAGATCAGACCCGATAAAATGCCCATCGGCATTAGTGGAACGGAAGAACTCTCCTTCTCAAATAACGTGCTGGATATCCTTCCCGGTGATATTGTATACATTTTCTCGGATGGATTTGCCGATCAGTTTGGGGGTCCCCGGGGAAAGAAGTTTAAATACAAACAATTTAAGGAACTGTTGCTGGAGATCCACCGGAAGCCCTTACCGGATCAGAGGGAGATCCTTGTTTCTGCACTGGAAGAGTGGAAAGGGGGGCTGGAGCAGGTGGATGATATTTTAATTATGGGTGTACGATTCTAATCCGGTATTATCAATTTTTGTACTTTCGTATGTTCGATCAAAAGATATAACCACCCGGCATGAAATTACTTGCATTTCGAATTCAAAATTTCCGATCAATCGTCGATACAGGTTGGTCTGAACTCTCCCCGGATAACATCACGGGACTGATCGGTCAGAACGAATCTGGCAAGACCTCCATCCTGGAAGCACTGAATAGCTTTTACGAGGGCAGCATATTGGAAGACATTTTACGAAGTGATCTGAGCATGCCTGTTGTTTCCTGTACATTCAACATTACCGATAGGGAATTTAACAAAATTCTTAGCGAGAAGGAGCTACCCGCTGGAGTAATAAAAAGCGTTAAGGATCAGAAGACCATTACCCTGGACAGGATATGGGATGAGGATTTCTCGAGTCGCATTGAACTGAGTGGTGATGAAATTATAGAATTGTATGAACTGCACAGCTGGAAATTCAAGGAGAAGGATGAAAAAATCCAGGCTAAAATTGACCGGTTACTGGAACAGAAAGAGAAGGCCCTCCTTGATTTGAAAGCTGCCAGCCGGGAAAAGGAAGAGGTCAGTGAAGCGGTGGATGATGGCAAAGCGAAGATCGGTGATCTTCAGAAAATATTGAAGGGTTCGCCTCTGCAATCCCGCCCGAAAATTCAGAAAAAAATTGATCTCGAACAAAATAACCTGGAAAAGCTGAGGAACAAGCTACAGGGTAAGAGAAAAGCAGCTGGTGAACAGCACCAAAAAGTCCGGGAAATCGAAGAACAGGCAAAATATGCACAGGCCAGCAATGAAGCAGTGGAAAACTACCGGAAAGCAAAGGAAGATCTGAATCGTTCATTTCACGAATTGGCAGAAAATCAAAGGATCTTTGAATTCGCAATGAGTGATAAAGAGAAGCGGGCAGGCAGGTTGCAACTTGATCTTTCAAATGAACAACATGTTAAGGCTGTGCGGGAGTATGAACGGTGCCGTGAAGAGGCAGTTACCCGGAAACACCTGGCCCTGAAAATCCTGCAGGGGAAGGACCTGTTCATGGCAGAAAGAGAGATCAAACAGGAAAAACCCCACATCAATCCCTACTACACCCGGGTTGAGGCGGGAAATGAATTGTTCAATTACACCCCCGAGTTTGTGCTGTTTGAAGATTTTAGCAGCCTCTTGCCAAATCGTATTGACCTGGATGATATCCTTTCACAGAATAAAAAAGTGGAAGGATACAAGGCTGCCAATAATTTTCTTAAAATATCCGGCCTTGATTTCGAGTTTTTTAAACAGGTCAGCCACCGGATACTGAAACAGAAGATTGAAAAGCTGAATTCCGAAATAACCATCAATTTTCAAGACTACTGGAGACAAAAAATAGGTCAGCAGAACAAGATCAGGATCAATTTTGAACTGGAGCATTACGATCATTCCCACCCTGAAAAGAGTGGCCACCCGTTCATTGAGTTCTGGATCAGGGATCAGCAGGAACGGTTATATCCCAAGCAGAGAAGCCGCGGGGTGCGTTGGTTCCTCTCCTTTTATCTTGAGCTCAAAGCAGCAGCATTGGAAAAAGAGAGTACAGGCAAGCTGCTTTTGATCGACGAACCGGGACTCAGCCTCCATGCACGAGCGCAGGAAGATGTACTCAAAGTCTTTGAAGACATTAAAAGTAAGGTCCAGATCATTTACACAACGCATTCTCCTCATTTGATCGACCTGAATAAATTATACCGACTGCTGGCCGTTCAACGCGCTGTGGAAGATTATGAACGCAGCGAAACCATGATCTTCGACGCGAAATCTCTCACATTGGCATCAACCGACACCCTTTCCCCAATCTATACATTGATGGGATCGCGATTATCGGAACAACAATTTATCCAGCAGAAGAATAATGTTGTTCTTGAAGACATTACTGCCTACTATTACCTCTCCGCATTCATGAAACTCAGAAAGCCCACAAAGAAAGTGTACCTTCTTCCGGCTACTGATGTTTCGAATGTTGGAAACCTGGTAAACCTTTTACTGGGGTGGGGACTCGATTTTGTCGTGGTGACCGAGGGCGATTCGGAGGGAATTGAACTGTTTGGCGAACTGAAAATTAACCTCTTCGGAAACGATGATAAAAAGGCGGATCGAAAGCTTATTTCCACCGGGTGTGAACAATGCATTGAAGACCTTTTTTCCACCATCGATTTTAAGAAATATATACTGCACCAGAGAATTGGTATTCCCGAGTCCAATTCTGACTTCATTAAAATGAATAACCTGTCTCGATCCATTCTGGCTGCACATTTTGTACAAACCATACAGGATGACAAACTTGCCTTCAAAGACTTTGACGAGGAAACACGGGGTAATTTTGACCACCTGATGAAGGAGATAGAAAAACGACTGAAATAAGAAGAACGCGAAAGAGATTATACAAAAGGGGCTGCTTCAGGTAAATGAAACAGCCCCTTTTTGTTTGAGCGCATGGGAATCAAGCCGCTACTCCGGTTCCTTTTGCTCAGCTTTGCTTTCGGTCCTCAGGATCAGCACTTCATTAACCACAATCTCGGTAATGTATTTCCGGTTTCCATCTTTGTCATCATAGGACCGGTGGGAAAGTTTCCCTTCCACAGCAATTTCATTGCCTTTTTTCAGGTATTTTTCAACAAACGTAGCCGTAGGACCCCAGGCAACCAGGTTGTGCCACTGGGTTTCTGAAATTTTTTGCCCTTCCGAATTCTTGTAACTCTCTGAAGTTGCCAGTGGAAACTTCGCCAGCATTCTTCCACTTTCCAGTTTTTTTACCTCCGGATCCGTCCCGAGGTTACCGATCAGGTTTACCCTGTTTCTTAAATTGTTCATGATGTTGTTTTTTTGGTTAATACTATTGAAGGTTTCTCTGCATCCGATGCGGATCTCCTTCATATCATCACCAAAGAAACAACATCAATACCCAATTAGTCGGTGATTAAACGTTTGTAGTCGTTTATATACGTTTGTAAACGTTTGTAAACGTTTTTGTGGCTCATTACCAATGTTTTAATCGTGTTATTCGTATCGGGGCGAAGTGCCGGGTATAATGATGGTAATAAACCGCAACCCTGAAGGGGTTGAATATTAATACTTTATAGAAAATTCAACCCCTGCCTGCCGGGATAATTTTAGATGGTTAAAAATTAATCCTTCACGCAACGGATAGAGAAACCAAATTGCTTATAATTAGTGCCTACGTGGATAATGGTGGTATTGTAGTCCACGTTCCAGTATTTGGCGTATGGTGTCTCCTCATAGTCCGTCCACCAGTAATCTGCGGTACCATTGGCATTGTACTCTCCATCTTTGAAGCGGAAACCACCCGGAAGGGCTGTAAAACCGCTTTCGTTTGTCGCTCCTGTGTTTGGGCTGATCCAATGCGATGTGCCGGCTTCTTTTAATTTGCCTCCTGCTATGCTGACACCACCTAAATAGGCGGTTAACTCATACCATTCAGTAAGGGTGGCGACATGCCAGCCTGTGGGACATAAATTGCCGGTTTCTACCGTATACCAGTTATACAATGCACCATAGGTATCGCCATAAGTTACCTGGTTGTTATCATACCAGCAATAGCCGGGTGTAGAAAGGTTGCTCCATGCGGTATTATCTGTTACCAGGGGTATTTCTGTGCCATTATTGTATTTGGTGGTTTTCAGGTTTTCTGCCATCCATATTTGATTACCAATTTTTACTGTGTTGTAAGTATTCCCATCATAATCTGTAACTCTTCCACCTGCTATTTGAGTGAAAATTTCAACTTTCACCTGATCTATATAAGCCTTTGTTGCAGCATCCTTTGCATTTACAGGGTCAGCAAGGTTGGTAATGTTGGCATTGCCGGCAGAGGCATTATTGCTTATTACGTCGCTAAGGTTTTGTGTTTCGGTGTAACTTGTCAGGTAGGTTCCGAAATCAGATATTTGGCTCTCGGTAATTATTATTCCTGTTGATTTATCCCATGCACTGAAAACAGGGTCGGTTTCATCTTCAATAAAACTACTAACATCGGGTATCTCGCTACGAACCTGTGCTGTGGAATCGCCCAAAGCTGTTTTGGTAGCCAATGTGGTTAAATCCTGGTCGCCTGTGTTTACACCTGAAAGGTTGCCCAAATTGGTAATATCGGTCGCGGTTATGTTGGCTGCCTGACTGCCTGTGTAAACAGGGTCTGTTTCTGTTTCAATATAACCTCCTAAATCGCTGATTTGGCTCTCCGTTATCGATATACCGGTTGATTTGTCCCATGCACCGAATAGAGGGTCTGTCTCGGTAATTGTACCGGTTACCGTTTCGGCTGTTTTGGCATGCAGGGCATACGGTACACTCAACAGTTGGCTCGTACCTGTAATTGTGTAAGTGCTTCCGCCTGCGGGGTCGGTTTCGGTTTTGATGAAATAGGGCCCGTTTGCCCAGTCAATCGTTGTAAAATCTCCGCTTTGTACAGTACCTGCTCCAATTTCAATGCTTACCAAACCATTGGCATTGGTGGATGGGTTTTGCGTTTCAACATATACTGTTGTTCCGCTTACCGAACCTTGTAAAATGCTTATTTGCATGCCAACTGACTGCTCTGTTACCAGGTTGTCGCTGGCATCTCTTATTACTGCCTGGTAGCTTAATTTTTCAGGTGACTGAGCCCCTGCCTGCTTTGGCAGGAACACACTTGCCGTTAATAGCACGGCTGTCAAAATTGTAAATGTTTTTTTCATTGTTTATATGTTTTATAGTTGATACTTTATATTTGTTCCCGATACGCATAGCTACCGGGGCTAATTCGGCTACGTGTTTTAATAAAAAGCACTGCCTCATTGAGTTTTAATGATTTTAAATGTTTTGATTAATTGATTGTTGGTTAATACTTTTAAGAAATAAACACCCGACTTGTAATGGCTCATTTCTATTTGAGTCACAGTTCCGATATTTTTGTGTTCCTGCAAGAGTTTACCATAAACATCAAATAACTTAAAACTAAAATCTTTGGGCTTTTTACTTTCAACTTGTAACTGTAAATAATCGCTGGTAGGATTCGGATAAGCCGAAACCGAAAGGTTTATCCCTTTGGCTACTTCAATTGCCGTAGCTACTGAAATTTCGTAAGGTTGTTGCACGCCTTCTGCTACCGAACCGGTTGTTCCGGTGTGGACTAGGTACACAACCTGTCCTACGGAAAAACTCGCAGAGCCACCGCTTCCCGAAGCATTCCCGCCCGTGCCGTTAACACTTTCTTGTGCATGTAATCCCGTAAGTCCTAGTCCTAACAAAAGTACGGCACTGATTTTTAATTTTTTATGTCTCATTTATGGCCTCCTTTTTTTAATTGTTACTATTCATTGTGTTTATCTGTCTTTGTTAATATTTTAATATGTTGTTGGATTCTGACCTAATGGAGGGCTGCGGTCTCCCGTATAATAGGTAGGGCATATCGGATCTGCGTATTTGTCTTCCAGGACAAAACTTGCTAAGAGCCGATAACATGCGGAAATCACTGTCT
>CAZTES010000045.1:0-18472 GCA_964612275.1 uncultured Rikenellaceae bacterium | reverse complement strand
CGATCTCAATGATATAGGCGTGCTGCTCGACAGCAACGTAGACATCACCCGGTGTGTCAAAATCGAGCCGATCCAGTTCAATGTTGGTCTCACCTGCCGACAGATCAAGCTCCAGGGGTAAAATGGGATTCGAACCAAGATTGATATCCATTCCTGCAAACACGGCAAGATAATTCCCATTGTTTTCGGTTACGGGAAACGTGTGTACATTTTTCAATGTAAATGAGGAAGTGCTGATATCAACGTCATAGAAAAAAAGAGTAAGAATGGCCTGGTTGACATCGGTCCATAATCCGGCAATGATAATCTGCCCGTTATCATCTTCTGAGAAAGGGATCCGAATGTTATCATTGAGATCAACAAAGATCAGTGCGGCACAGGGAAAATTTGTACAACTTTTGGTGGCATAAACACCCGGCAAGGTTTCTCCGGACATGACTGTCATGGCGAGCGAAGAGCAGTAGCCAATGGCAGAAGATGCCTTGATCGTATGAATGACCGGTTCGGTTTCAGGATCCTTGAAATAGGTTTTCTCTTCTTTGCAGGAGAACAGGATCAGCATTGAGATAAGCAGGAGAGAAGCATGTTTTATCATTGAAGGCATCGCATGAATGCAATTGATTTCTATTGCAAGATAACAAGAATCATACCTATTATCATAAAATCAGGAGAAAAAATGCCCGGTTTGCTACCGCATGAAAGAGAGCATACCGCCCGGGTTTATATATTATCCGTTCCCTGAAGGTAGGGGATAACCACATCGTTCTTGTATTCGCTTGTACCGTCATACGTTAAGGTAACAACCGGAATGCCTGTGATTCTCTTGATCTCCTGTGTCATGGCTTCGGTGATGAGCGATGGACAGCAAAAGGCCGGGTTTGTCTGTACAAAGAGTGAAATATCCGGATGGTTTTCCATAATATAGAAGATCTTCAGGATGTTATCGTATGATTCTCCGGAATGAAAAGGATTGATATTGAACAGTTTAAGGTTTTTTTCCAGTTTTTTAGGATCGATTCTCGGTCGTTCCCCCAGGTAGGTTTTGAAATACCGGTAATATTTATCGTCAACCAGTTTCAACACATTGAGCAGTACGCTGTAAATTCCTGCTTCCAGGTAATCCCCACGCGACATGGCACGCCGCAGGACATTATCAAAGATAATTTTAGCATAATCGACATAGGGTGTTGAGATTACTTCCCCTCCGGCATCTTCAATGGCATGGATCAAATCCTGGTTCATGATTTCGTTGTCCCTGACATAAAAATCACCAAAAATCCCGACTTTTGGTCTCCTGCCGTTCCTTCGTTTTATAGCATTGAACAGGGCCATCGCTTCGGCTACTGCACTGTCCATCGATCCTTCACCCAGAAATGCCTTTTCAAGGATAGGGATGCTTTTCCCGATTGCCTTATCCGTCGCTCCTTTTTCTATTTCGTAGGGACGTAATTTACACCCCGTGCTCCTGATCAGTCCGCCCAGCATGTAGGCGAAGTAGGCATTAAAGGTGGCTTTGTATGAGATCTCGATATGGGTCAGCTTCCCGGAATAGACTGCTGCTTTCTCCAGCCCTTTACCATACGATTCCAGCAGGCTTTTCATATAATACGGGTAGAGTCTCAGATTACAGCTCAGCTTGCTCTCCATCATCCACAGGATGGTATCTTCCGGTTTCAGTTCGTACTTCTCAATGTAGTCAATGAATTCCTGGGTTATGATGTTCAGGGGAAGACACTGCCCGGTGTTGTGTACCATACTTTTCTTAATGATCATCTGGCTTGATTCCAATATCCGGGCATCAATACCGATCCGTCGCAGGTTTGCCACCACGAGCGGAGTCACCAGGCTGTCCCAGCTTGGCATCAGCAGTGTTTTTCCATCAATCTTTGTGTCAACATGTGGAAGGATCACAGTTTTTCCCGGGGAGGGAATGGAGGAACCCCTGGAGGCATGGTTTTTAAAGGACCGCAGGGCTGCTTCTATCCTTGTTTCATACCCGACATTCGAATCGTGCTCATCGATCTGTAAGATCAGGTAGGGCTTTTTGTACTCATTCATGATCTTTTTAAAATATTCAATCATAAAGGAATCCGGAGCACATTTGAAGGCGGTTATCAAAACGGGGTAAAGGTTTTTTTTGGCTGCAATGCTTGTAGCTGTTTCCAGGATATTGGCAGCATAATGCCACGGCACTTTTTGCAGCAGGTAGCTATCCCCATTAACCTGATCTTCCCCGGGGATCATATCCTGGAAATAGGTATCAACACCCATTCCGGAAAAAATATCGGGTATCCCTTTATTCAACGATTTGGAAAGAACAACATAGGGTCGGCCCAGAAGAACAACGGACAATTTCCCTTCCGGGGTGAAATGGTGCCGGAAGAGGTCGGTCAGTTTTCGCTTTTGTGCCCGGTTAAAAAGAATTGCCTCTTCATAGGCTTTTCGAATCTGCGAAAGGGTTAGCCCCGGTATAACCGGACTGAGGCATTCATGGAGTTTTCGTGATACAGGCGCTAAACCTTTTGGGTCATCCATAAAGGGAGTGAGGCATTTTTTGTGGGTCTCATTCTCTTTTAATGTATAGGCCAGGGAAGCACTGAATTGCGTGTAATAGCAAAAGTTTCTCTCCCGGTTTGCTGGTTTTTCCCTGGCTTCCAGGTAGACTGGAAGAAAGATATAGTCCACTATTCCGGAAAGATAGACCACATGGCCGTAGAAAGCGTTTATCGGGGCACAAAACTCCGCACCGGCCAATCGTTTCCCGGTTTTTACGGGTTCGGTAAAATGTTCACTGCTTACGGTTTCAATGGAAAGGTTGCTGAAAAAGCGCTCCCAGAGTGTCAATTCTTCAAAGAGATGCAGCGAAGCGGGTAAACCGATCTTAATTGGCCCTCTCTTTCTACCCGTTCGCGATCTCTGGATGGCTTTGCTTCGCTCTTCCAGGAGCTGGAATCCGGCCTCTTTTTTTACGTATTTCTTCGTATCATAATCCCTCCCACACAAAAATCCATAGGCTACTGTTTCATCCCTGATGGTGGCAAGGCTGATATGGCAGTGGTTTGAACAGAGGGAACAGGTTTCATTCCGGAGGGGAATCTCTTCATGGTAGAGGTTGATTCCCCTGAATCCCGTTGTTTTGACTCCCTCATCATGCAGCAACAGGGCAACTCCCAGCGCACCGGTGAGGTGGCAAAATTTCGAAACATAGATGGGCTTTCCCAGCCTCTGTTCGAAAGCAGCAACCAGGGCTCTGTTTTTTGCCGTGGCTCCCTGGTAGCAAATGTGATCCCCAATCGATGCCTCCGTGGCAACTTTCTTCAGGTAGTTTTCTGTCACAGAAAAGAGCACGGTAGAGAGCACCTCATTAACCGAATACCCCTGGTTCAGGAGTTGGTTGATATCCCGCTCCATAAATACAGTGCAGCGGTCACTGGCCAGCGGTGCCCGGACCCCTCCGGCTTTTTCAGAATAATCGGACAGGGAGACACCAAGCTTCTTTGCTTGTTCTTCAATAAAACTGCCCGTCCCGGCAGCACAAACAGTATTCATCTGTGAAAAGGTCACCATCCCATCCTGCATCAGCGTAAATTTTGAATCCTGACCACCAATTTCTATGATCGTATCCGTGTTTGGATTGAGTTCATAGGCTGCCCGTGCATGCGCCGTGATCTCGTCAAAATCCTTGTCGGCTCCAATGATCTTCCCGATAAACTTCCTTCCCGATCCGGTTGTCCCGACACCCTTGAAAACAAACCGGATCCCTTTTTTCTCTGATAATTCCTCGATCGATTCGAAAATTGCCTTAACTGCCTTAAGAGGCTTTCCGGCAGTGTAGGTATAAAATCCTGCCAGGGGAATATTGTTTTCATCCGTAATGATCGCTTTGGTGCTGGTAGATCCGATATCGATTCCCAGACAGGTCGAAATCGATTGGTTTTCTATGGGATCAATATAGAGACCTACTTCGATGTTATCGGTATGTCCGGAATGAACAGGCACGTATTCATACTGGCTTTTACTGGTGAAATCCGTGTATTCAATCCGTTGCAAATCAAGTGGTTCATGGAAGTATTCCAATTTCTTATCGGGCGGCAGGATCTGTTCCAGTGACCGGATTGGTTCAGTGGGTTCCGGGATCCTCTCATCCAGCAACAACAATCCTGCACCAATCGCTCCATAAAGGTGTGACAGTTCATGATGAGCAAGGCTGCACTCCAGCTGCTCCTCCAGGTGTTTCCGAACAGCAAGATTCCTGGAAACACCACCGGCAAAGAGGATCGGGGAGGAGGGAGCCTCCTTGTTGAACAGGGTATCCACAATGTTTTTTGCCAGCCCTTTACACAATCCGTTACAGATGGCTTCCAGGGAATACCCCCGTTGCTGCGCATGGATCAGATCCGTCTTGGCAAACACACTGCATCGTGATGCAATCTCCGGCATGTCGGACTGGTTGCTTAAGGCGGCCTCGCAAAAGGCTTCGATCCCGGGAAAATCCAGCCTGGATGCCTGCTGGTCAAGAAAACTTCCTGTTCCGGCAGCACAGGATGTATTGGTTTTTGTGTACTCGTAATCGCCTGACCTGTCCAGCCTGATCAGACTGAACCGTTCAGCGCCTACAACCAGGATCGAACGGATATCCGGATGGAATTTTCTGGCGGCTGTAATCACCGAAACCTGCGGGTCGTAAAGATGACAACCCCTGTAATTATACCCTCTGCCACGGGTGCATGCGATCGCCCCGACCGTTGAGAGGTCTGTTTTATCCTGCAGTGCCGCTAACGTTCCCCTCACATTCCCCTTGTGAAACAGGTAGTGATGATCCAGGATATTCCCGGAACAATCGAGCCGCACTACCGATAAAGATACAGAGCCGATATCTATCCCAAGTATATTGTCAAACAATGATTTATCGCCAGTCATTTAAATCTTTGGTTCAAGTTAGGGCAAGGACCTGTTTTGCAATCAGATCAATCTTTCCTTCTTCGGCAAGCTGCAGGGCTGCCAGGGCTGTCACGGACTTGGTATTGGGTGCCAGCCGGTACGAAGAGTTTTCTGTGGCAGGGACCTGGTTTTCAAGATCGGCCAATCCAAATCCTTTTGACCATTCGAAATTCCCGATATAAAAACCGACGGAAAGTCCTGGTATCTTGTCAATCTCCATTTTCTTAACGGCAAACTCCTCAAATTGCCGGATTTTGGACTGGTATTCTTTTGGGTTCTGAGCAAAAGTTTGGTTGTCAACAGGTAACCACAGTAGGAGAAAAAGCAGGGCATACAAAAAAGTATGTTGTCTCATAACGGTTTATTTAATGGATAGAGATTATCGGGTATATTGGTATACTTCAGGTTGGTAAGATCAGCAGGTCCCATACCGGGAGCATCGATCAGTATGATGCTTTTTGCGAAACCGTTTTCATAGTAACCCCTTCGGAAGTGAACCCGGGATTTCAGAACAATGATGTCCAGCTCTTCCAGGTTGATTCCCAGTGGTTCGAAGATACGGGTGGAGGTGACCTGGTGAAGCAGGGGGGTAATAATCAGCCAGTTGTTTTCAGGAAAACGGATAACGGCAACATTATCGAAGCGGCTGTATTCTTCAAAATATGAAAGTGTTCCTTCTATCGTGACGGGATTCCCGGCAAAGGCATCTCCATATCCGCCAACCTGAATCTGAACCTCATCACCAACCTGGGAATCTTTGTTTATCAAAGCATTAATTGCCAGGCTATCGGAAATGGTTGCGATACAGAAATTGCTGCCTTTCTGCTTTATCAGTTCTTCCAGGATATGGGTAGCATTACCGCTGCGGTCACTGTGGTCGCCGATGACAACCGGCGTTTGTCCCTCGCGGACTGTTTGAATAGCCTTTGCAACGCCCTCTTCTGTTTCTGGCAGTCTTTTTCCTGCAAACGATTCCCTGACACGCCAGATGTAATCGTTCATATCGTCTGCCACCCGGTCAGCCAGCTCCTGGTCATTGTTTGCCACGACCATGACGGTTGCACCCACGTCGGGAACATCAGCATAGGCAAATCCAAAGGCAACGGATACAAAAAGGTCCGGCACCCTTGCTTCCCATCTCCGTGCCCGCTCCATAATTTCCATGGCAGGACTTTCTCCCGTCCACTGGAAAACACTGGGTGTAATGACCCCGGGTTTACGGGTTGCCATAACCGGCTGATAGGTACCTCGTATGGTACGGATCAGGATACGGGCAGCGCGTTCACCCTGTAATCCTGAATCGTAATGTGGGTATCTTTTCGTGATGAACACTGCATCGGTTGCGTCCGAAAGTTCATGATCTTCATTGGCATGCAGATCAAGGGTAATAAAAATGGGAATATCACCGATCACCTCACGTAACCGGCGTACCAGCTCAGCTTCCGGTTTTGGAATGCCGGTTACTGCCATGGCACCATGCAAGGCGAGGAACAGGCCATCGAGTTTTCCGGCGTTTGCAAGGTCTTCCGCCATTCCCCTGGAATATTTCTCAAATGCTTCCCTTGTGATCCAGCTACCGGAAGATCCCCCCTTCGCACCCCGGGGTGAATAAATCCCGATAAGCTCTGTCCCACCATATTCATTGCAGCGGCTAACAAATCCCCGGATGTAATCCCCGCTGGCTAAAACCTCAGGGCCCCTCTGTGGCGGTCCATAAAATTCCCATTCTGTAATACCAGTGGGGTTAGGACAGAAGGTACAGGTTTCATGCGAAAAGGATGCAACAGCAATCCTTATTTTATCCTCACCTTGATCAGAACTATTGCAACCAGTCAGGATAGCAACAAACAACAATACAAAAAAAGTTTTGGTATAGCTTGTATGTGGCGTCATTGTGTATAAAATTTTAGTTTGGTATTTTATTCTTTTCGGGCGTTTAATATCAGGTCAACCAGATGACCCATTTCTTCCGTTGAAACCGAGTTATCGCTTTCATAAGTGTTTACCCGGTGAACGATTACCAGGTCATACGCAGGAATCACAATGATATAATGGCCACCAGCACCTCTGGCTGAGTAGGAGCCTTCAGGAATATCAACCCCGGGCAGATGAGGGAATTTGTTATGTTTTCGTGCTACCCACCACATATACCCGTATCCGTCAGAGCCATACAGGGTAGCATCCGAATGGTAACGTGTACTTTCTTCCACCCAGGCTTCTGGTATGACCTGTTCATTATTCCATTTACCTTTACGCAACATAAGCAATCCGAAGCGTGCCATATCCCTGGCTGTTATCCGGAAAGGATAAGCCGGATGAATTGACTCTTCACCGGTAACATACCAGCCATCTTCTGCTTCAAACGATTCCATCTGGATAGCGTCAGCTATCTCTTCTTTCAGTGCATCAAAGATTTTCTTTCCTGAATACTTTTCAAATATTTTTCCTGCAGCGTTAAAGTCCCAGTTATTATAGTACCAGTGCGTCCCTGCACATTCGGTATGCCTGGTAGGTTTGTCGGCCTTCTGCCAGGTTTCTCCGGGATAAATATATTGATCGGTCTTGTTGCATGAAATCAGGATCAGAATACCCCAAAGAAGTACATTCAGGTTTACTCTTTTTTTCATATTTTGAACCTGGTTTTATTTCGATTGGTCTTAAATGTAACAATTTATTTCATGTTTCCAATTATTGATTTTATATTTAGAAAAGTTCAAATTTGAAACCGGACATATCATGGTACGATACCCGGTTTTAGTAAACGAAGCACCCATTTTAAAAACCTTGAAACATGAAAAGAATCACTTCAGCTACTTTGTTGTTATTAACACTAATGATAGCACCCAAAACCCATGCCCAGGAATCCACTACATTAAGCCCGGAAGGAGTTATCCGGGAATTGTACCGCCTGGTCACCATTGAAAAAGGCTCAAGGGGTGACTGGGACAGCGTCCGTGCCCTGTTTATTGATGAAGCGGTTATTGTTCTGAGAACCAGCAGAACGGCGACCTCGGTATTCTCACTGGATGGATTCGTTGATGACTTTGTTCATTTTATCGATAGTTATAACATCGTGGAAACCGGATTTACAGAGACGATTCTTGCCATGAAACCCTGGGTTTACGGGGATATGGCCCATGTTCTGGTGCTGTATGAAGCCGCAATCCCAGAGACAGAGTATCCTTCGAACAAAGGAATCGATAGCTTTCTTCTCATCCGGCAAGAGGGAAAATGGAAAGTGGCGGCAATCACCAATGAAGTACCTACACAGGACAATCCCATTCCGCCGGAACTGGTGAAATAACGAGCTACTACCTGGTTTTGAACCCGGTTCTTTGGAACCCGGGTACTGTTGAAACAATGAAAACATGAATACCCTTTTCAATACATTGTTTCCCTTTCTCAGCCGAACGCGCAGAGAGGATGCATTACCGGAAGATGCCTATAAATTCGGGACTTTTGGTGGTGTATTTACTCCCGATGTATTGACCCTCCTGGGAGTTATCATGTATCTGCGGCTGGGGTGGGTGGTTGGAAATGCAGGGATCCTGGGTGCTCTGGCAATCATTCTCCTGTCAAAATCCATCACGTTTTGTACCGGGCTTTCCATGTCATCCATTACCACCAACATTAAGATCGGGGCTGGAGGAGCATACTCCATCATTTCAAAGTCGCTGGGACTGGAAGCGGGTGGCAGTATAGGTATCCCGTTCTATATCTCCCTGATGTTGTCCGCTGCACTCTATATCGTTGGTTTTACACAGGGCTGGTTATGGATTTTCCCGGACCATTCGCCCATGCTGGTTTCATTCATTGCCTGGGCTGCCCTACTGATAATTGCTTATATCAGTGCCCATTTCGCCATCCGGATCCAGTACCTGATCCTGGGGATCATTGCAACATCCATTTTTTCATTTATACTGACTTCCAACGAACCCGTGACCAATTCCGAACTGATCGGAACCTTTGAGAATGCGGGCTTCTGGGAGGTTTTTGCCGTGTTTTTTCCGGCAGCAACCGGGATCATGGCTGGAGCGAACATGTCGGGTGATCTGAAAAACCCGCGCAGGGCAATCCCCCTGGGTACATTGACCGCAATCGGAACCACTTTCCTTGTCTATGTTATCCTTGCAATCATTGCATGGCGGTTTATTTCTCCTGCTGATCTAAGAAATAATCAGATGGCAATGACCGATAATGCACTTTTTGGACCACTGGTTATCATTGGTATCCTGGCGGCTACCTTCTCCTCCGCCCTTGCCAGTATGGTGGGTGCTCCCCGTGTGCTTCAGGCATTAGCCGACCAGAAAACCGTTCCATTGAGCAAATTCTTTTCGCGCAGAAATAGAAAAAACGAGCCGCGAAATGCAATCCTGTTTACCGGTGGGTGCATCGCTATTGCACTGCTGGTAGGCGATCTGAATGCCCTTGCTGCATTGATTACCATGTTCTTTCTTATTACCTATGGAATGATCAACCTGGTGGTTTTTATCCAGCAACGAATGAAAATCATCAGTTTCAGGCCTACCTTCAAAATATCTTCCGTTTTCTCCTTTGCCGGAGCCGTCGGGTCAATTCTTATTATGTTCCTGATCAATCCCATTTTTAGCCTGGTTGCCATTTCGGTTATCATTGGACTCTACATCTGGCTTGGCCGCAGGGGATTGAAAGCAGAGTGGGGAGATATTCGGGGGGGTATGTTTCTCGTTATGGCGGAACGGGCGTCAAAACTGGCATCACGTTTTCCACGCCATCAGATCTCATGGAAACCGGATCTTCTGCTTCCGGTGGATGATCCGAAAATCTGGTCCGAATCGCTCCTGTTTATCCGGAACATTACCTATCCCTCGGGAAGCATCTTCGCGTTTACCGTTACAAAAGAGGAGGGTGATAAAACAGAAAAAGAGCTGAATGAATTGCTTGAACCCTTCAAACATCAAAATATCCTGGTTAATTCAACGGTAATTGAAGATAATACATTCCTTCATGGGGCAAAACTGGTGATCCAGACACTGAATGCAGGAGCCATACGTCCCAATACCCTGTTCCTCTCTATTGGAAAAAGCGATAAGAAAGATACGATCATCAGGAAACTCCTGGATCATGCATCCAAATTCAATATGGGATCGATCATTCTGAGAAGACATGAAAACCTGGGTTATGGAATGCAGAAGGATGTCAATCTCTGGTTGAGAGATAAAAGTCCGAACTGGCACCTGGCCATGCTGATTTCCCTGCAACTGATACAGAACTGGGATGGTAAATTGCGGCTGGTTACATCCACACCCGATAGTGGAGAAAAACCAAGACTCCATAACTTTCTGCAGGACATGAGTGATCAGGCACGGCTACCATCCCTGACAGAATTTCATGTGCTCCATGGCAATTTTGAAGATACCCTGATTCAGGCGCCGAAAGCAGATATCAACATTTTCGGAATGCCTGAGAAGCCCGACTTTCAGTTCATGAGAAAAACGGCGGAAAGGATAAAATCTTCCTGCCTCTATGTGAAGGATTCCGGGGCTGAAAATGCACTGGTTTAAAAGATAAGTTAAAGGTTATAAGTTATATGTTAAAAGTTAGTGGACCAGAACTAATAGAGGAAAGGGTGGGTTGACAGGGAGCTGCTTCCATGTTGTTCCAGGTTGTTTCAGATGGTTCCACAAAGAATAGCGGTAAGAGGTGTTTGTAACAGGTTCTCGTTTCTCCGTCCCCTGACGCAGGCAGGCTCTTTTCAGTCGGTCAGGGTCTCCGATCATAACGTTGGTTTTGCAAAGTCATTATCTTCCACTCGGACATCAGTCCTGGATTAACAAAGTTATTGGGTAAGTGAGTTATTGGGTTATTGAGGTGTCTTGTTGGGAAAACTTAAAAATAGGGTGTTTAGTTTTATGCAAATTGGGAATATATTATATCAAGTACTTGGAAGAAAGGATTTTTATCAATGTACTCTATAACTTACTAACAATTAATAACGATCCGCCACCTGGTCCTGTAAAAAAGCAGTATATCCACTAACGTATAGCATTTTTTTTCATGGTTGGCGGATCAAATAACCATTGTATGACCATTGAGTTACATTTAAATGTATCTTTATCCGAAAAGAAAAATTAACCTTTAATTTTATATACCTATGGAACGTGTAAAATTGATGATCCGGTATGTTTTTATCCTATTGTTAGTAATCGTATATAATGGTATTCCATGCATTTCTCAACAGCTTTATTATCCTGAAAAGGGTGATTGGGAACAAAAAGACCCTGCAAAATTTGGTTTGAATGCCACAAAACTGGAAGATGCCGTGATATTTGCAGAAACAAATGAGTACTCCGGGAATAAAGATTTACGCTTAGCTATCGTGGAATCATTTGGTTATGAACCTTACATGGAAATTGTCGGGCCCACAAAGAGAAGGGGAGGACCTGCTGGTGTTGTTGTGAAGAACGGATATATCGTTGCCCAATGGGGAGATGTTAACCGGGTGGATATGACGTTCAGTGTAACAAAGAGCTATTTATCTACTGTTGCCGGTCTGGCAGTTGATGAAGGTTTGATCAGGAATGTGGACGATTTTGTATTAGACTATGTCCGGGATGGGATTTTTGAAGGGGATCACAATACCGGTATCACATGGGATCATCTGTTGACCCAATCATCCGATTGGTCCGGCACTCTGTTTGGTATGTACGACTGGGCTGACAGACCTCCCAGAGAAGGAGGAATCGATGAATGGAGATCAAGAGAACTTCAGGAACCGGGAACCGTCTTTGAATATAACGATGTGAGGGTGAATGTATTGGCTTACTCCTTGTTGCAGGTCTGGAGAAGGTCACTTCCTTCGGTTCTGAAAGAGAAAATTATGGATCCAATTGGCGCATCCTCAACCTGGCGATGGTACGGGTATGAAACTTCCTGGGTGGATGTGGATGGATACCGGATCCAGTCGGTGAGTGGTGGAGGGCACTCAGGAGGAGGTGTGTTTATCAGCACAATGGATCATGCACGATTTGGATTATTGTTTCTGAGGAACGGGAACTGGAATGGAAAGCAACTTATCTCCGAAGAATGGATCATGCAGGTTCAGCAATCCTCAGTTGCCAACGAAAGCTATGGATACATGTGGTGGTTAAACAGGGGAGGCAGAAGCTTTGAAGGGGTTCCTGAAACCGTTTATTATGCCGCAGGATTCGGTGGAAATTATATCGTGGTTGATCAGGAGCACGACATGGTGATCATAACACGCTGGCTGGAACCATCAAAACTGGGCGAGTTCCTAAAAATGGTCATGGAATCCGTGGAATAATTTTCCGGATTGTCTTGAATACAGATGAACCTGGATATTTTTATGTAACAGATATCATTTGTAAAATGAAATATTTAACCGATCGGCAAATTTAAGGTGACCGAGCATCAACTAGTGGATAAATGCATGCATTTATTTCCCTTCTGGGCGCAGTAGTGGTTTTTTTTTTGAAACAATTTACATCCACCCTTTGTTAATTCCAAAAACTTCAAGGAGATGCCGGCATCTTTGTGTGCCAGTGCATTCCGGCATACTTTCTCCATACCAATATAAATAAGAGCAATAACCTGAACTTTTGGTTGATTATATTTGATCATAAAGATTATATTTGGGCATAAAATGGATTTTATGAAACCATTTATCAACATCCTGCTTTCATTTCTTTACGTGGCTGCAACAGCTGGAATACCTGTTGAAGTTCACTATTGCAGGGGAGATATTGTTTCCGTTGGGATCCTTCCGTCCGGTGAAAATTGCTGTTGTCATGAAACGGCGGGAATTCGGGAGTGCTGTACTTATGAAATGCCTGGACAAACATGTTCACTGGAGAGTGCAGGCGATTGCTGTTCCTCCGAACACTATTCGATACAGTATTTTCAGGATAAACAGGTAACCAAAAGCACAAACACCAATTTCCGTCCGGCGAATGATCATGGTTTAAAATCCATTGTACAATTCTCCGAATCGGAAGATACTGATTCCAACGTGTATTGCAGGTTTCATGATCTTCCCCCGCTTAAACCACAGCCCTTGTGGTTGCTCCATTGTACGCTTACCTTTTATGGTTAGTATAAATGTATTCTAAATTACAGCCCGGGGAAATTCCCGGAAGGGACAGGTACATTTATTATTCACGCCAATCAAATTCAAACAAATGAAAACAATAATCTATAGCACAGCAATATTCATTGCTCTGGTATTTTCTGTTATGGAAGTGTCGGGGCAGGATAAAGATAATAAGATTGTGACGAAAAAATTTGTGGTCAAAGGCAATTGTAACCTTTGCAAGGACCGCATTGAAAATGCTGCCCTGATAAGGGGTGTGAAATTCGTTGAATGGGACAAGATGACGGATACGCTGAAAGTCATCTACCGTATCGACAAAGTGACCCTGGACGATTTGCACAAAGCAATAGCCGGGGCCGGACACGATACCGAAAAAGTAAAGGCAAAAGACGAAGTGTACAACACCCTGCCTGCATGCTGCCTTTACAGGGGTGGAAACGGTAAACATTAGGACAATGAATCCGCGTCTTATTGTACTTTGGATCGCTTTTCTCCCTATTCTTCTTTTTCCAGGAGTGCAGGCACAACAGAGAGGCAAATTCATTGAAGGAAAGGTGATGGAGATTTCCTCTCAGGGTGATGAAATGCCGCTGATCGGCGCGAATGTCTATTGGTTGAGAAGCCTGGCTGGCACAACAACCGATCCGGATGGAAATTTCAAATTGAAACGTTTCCCGAACGAAACCCACCTGGTCTTCAGTTACGTTGGCTTTCAACCGGACACAATCGATGTTTCTGATCAGGAGTACATTTCGGTTGAGTTGATGGGTTCCATCATCCTCGATGAGCTGCAAATAGTGCACCGGGAGAAAAGTACCAAAATCGGGTATCTTGAACCCCTGAAGGTTGAGAAAATAGGACAGAAAGAGCTGGTGAAAGCAGCCTGCTGTAACCTGAGTGAAAGTTTTGAAACCAATCCCTCTGTGGATGTCAGCTTTACCGATGCTGTAACCGGAACCCGCCAGATACAAATGCTGGGACTGGCAGGACCCTATACTCAGATTACCCGTGAAGTCATGCCGGACGTCCGTGGATTATCGGCCATCTACGGGTTAACCTACATCCCGGGAACCTGGGTTGAAGGGATTCAGCTGATCAAAGGAACCGGATCGGTATCGAATGGTTATGAGAGCATTGCAGGGCAAATTAATGTCGAGCTGTGGAAGCCGGAAACCATGGATAAACTTTACCTCAACGGGTATGCCAATGGAAAGGGCAGGGTGGAAGCCAATGCCAATGTTAAAATCGGCATCAATGACCAGTGGGGCACCGCATTTCTCCTGCATGGCAGCAATGCGTCCTTTAAACACGACAGGAATGATGACGGATTTCTTGATAACCCGCTTTCCAGGAATTACCTTCTGTTGAACCGCTGGGAATTTCACGGCCCTCAGGGTGGCCATTTTCAATTTGGTGTCAAAGGTACTTCCATTGACAAAGTGGGAGGGCAGGTTGCATTCGATCCCGAAACGGATACAGGACGGACCGATCACTGGGGCATGGATCTCCTTACCCGGCGACTGGAAGGATGGGCGAAGATCGGGAAAATTAATCCGAGAAAAACATGGCAGAGCACCGGACTGCAACTATCCGGTGTAACCCATCACCAGGATTCCTGGTTTGGCTTGAACAAATACCAGGCTGTCCAAACCAGTTTCTATGCCAATTTGATCTTCCAGAGTATTATCGGTAATACTAATCACACGTTTAGAACGGGAGCCGGTGTTCAGTACGATGACTATGAGGAAACCCTGAACAGGGAGGATTATGACCGGACAGAAATTGTTCCCGGAGCTTTTTTTGAATATACCTATAATCCGTTCGATAAGTTCATCTTGGTTGCCGGTATTCGCGCTGATTATCATAACCTCTTCGGACCATTCCTGACCCCAAGAGTATTTGTTCGCTACCCGATAACGGACAGAACGATCTTGCGCCTGGCGGGAGGCAGGGGACAGCGGACAGCCAATATCCTTGCTGAAAACAATGCTGTCCTGGCAACATCGCGGGAAATTATTATCGAGGGGGATGATCCCGATAAACCCTATGGACTGGATCCGGAAGTGGCGTGGAATTATGGGGTGAACCTGACCCAAAACTTCACCCTCGATTACAGAAGCGGTGTCATCAGTATCGATTTTTACAGGACCCATTTCGAGAACCAGGTGGTGATGGATTATGATTTCAACCCGCAGCAAGTCCTTTTTTATAACCTGGATGGCAAATCCTTTTCTAACAGTTTTCAGGTTCAGCTCGATTACGAGGTGATCAACAGGCTGGATCTTCGAATCGCCTATCGCTGGTACGATGTAAAAACTACCTACCGGGATCAGCTGCTTCAGAAACCCTTAATCTCCCAACACCGCGGATTCCTTAACCTGGGGTATGAAACACGGAAATACTGGAAGTTTGATTTTACGTTGAACCGACAGGGCAAGAAACGCATCCCGGATCTTTCATCCAATCCGGAGGAGTATCAACTCGAAGCCTATTCTCCTGCATACTTCCTGGTCAATGCCCAGATTTCAAAAGCCTGGAGGGAATCGTTCGAAGTTTACCTGGGTGTGGAAAACCTGTTTGACTTTAAACAGAAAAATCCGATCCTGTCAAGCGAGGACCCGTTCAGCCCCTATTTTGACAGTTCCCTGATTTGGGGACCCATATTCGGACGGAACATTTACCTGGGCTTCAGGTATAAAATAAAAGAGTAGGATTTACTCGTATCTGAGGTTTTCGGCCGGATTAGTACGGGCAGCTCTGATGACAAGGCCTGCGATGGTGACTCCGGCAGTCATCATGGCAATGATAAACGGAACGATAAATATCCAGGGGGAAAGGTGCATCCGGAGTTCAAAGGAAGTTAGCCAGCGTGTGATTCCCACCAGGCAAAACGGAAATGACACGATCATCGCAATAATAATCAGGAAGATAAATTCAGCCGTAAACAGCATGTAGATTTGTCGCACCCTTGCCCCCAGGGTGATCCGAATGCTGAATTCCTTTGTCCTCTGGAGAATCATGTAAGAGGTGAGCCCCAGTATTCCAAGAATAGTGATGAGAATGGCAAGAAAAGAAAAAAATGCAAAAATCCTTCCCAGCAGGCTGTCGCTATTATATTGCTGATTGTAATAATCAGCCAGCGGGAAATATTCAAAAGCATTATCCGGGAAAAAAACATCAAATTGTTTCCGGACCTTCTCCATGGTTTCGCTTACCTTGTCTCCCGTAACGGTCATGGCAAAAAAGCCTCTCGGAGCCCTGCCGTAAGGCATCAGGCGGAAGATGTGTGGTTCAAAAGCCTGCTTGGGAGACTGCTGGTGGTAATCTTTTATGACCCCGATGATGGTGTATATGTCACCCCAGTAATTCACCTGCTGTCCGATTGCTGATGATGCACCTGGAAAATCCATCCATCGGATGGCTGTTTCGTTCAGGATTAACGCGGAGGAATCGGAGGGGAAATCCCTCGAAAAATTCCTCCCTTCCATGATAGAAACGTCAAACACATTGACAAAGTCATAATCGATACCAACAATCTGGTAATTTTTACTTTCATCCGATCCGACCCTGTAAATGCCCCCTGCATCCCAGAATATTTGTCTTCCGGGTACCTCGCTCACAATACATATATTCTTAATTTCCGGGATTTTTAATAATTCAGCTTTAAAGGTTTCAGCCCGGCCTTCATAGGTATGATCTGTAAATCTGGGAATTCTGACCGAAACAACCCGGTCAATCCGGATGCCCAGATCCTGATTCTGCAGGAACGATATCTGTCGGAATACGGCAAGGGTCAATGTAATGAGGCTTAAAGCAATTAAAAACTGAAAAACCACCAGGGCTCTGCGCAGGTTGGTCTCCCGGAATGAGGGTCCACTCCATACCCTAAGGAAGGCAACTGGTCTGAAAGAGGTCAATACCACAGCCGGGTAGAGTCCTGAAAACAGAACACCGGCAACAAACAGGAAAAACATCATAAATCCCAACCAACGATCAATTAGGAGCGTTTGGTGCTGGAGCGGTAATCCTGCAAGGCGTGAAAAGAGAGGCAGAATCAGTTCCAAACAGGCAAATGCAAGGAGGAGAGCGAAAAGATTAAGGATAATTGCTTCAAAAAGAAACTGAATGATCAACATCGGACGGGTGGCACCGGTTATCTTTCGAAGACAGACCTCCTTTGCCCTGGTAAGCGATCGTGCCGTGGTAAGGTTAATGTAATTCATCCAGGCAATGAACAGGATGAAGAGGGCAATGATAAAGAGAAAATTTACAGAATTGCGGTTACCGTTTACCTCGTATTCCTGCATGAAATGAGAATCGAGATGGATATCCGTCAGGGGTTGCAGCGGAAGTGTACAGGTGAGGTTGTAACTCTTTAATGTTTCCCCGAACTCCGTTTCTACCAGTTTTATCAGTTTATTGCTGAAATCATCAGGGTTGGCACCCTGTCTGAACAGGAGATAGGTAAAAAAGCCGGTATAACCCCATGCTTCTTCAATCCATGGACCGTACATGGAGATAAGGTTTGGGTAGGAAAGGAGAATGTCGCATTTAATATGAGAATTGCCGGGCATATCTTCAAAAACCCCGGTCACTTTATATTCGGATCTCTGATCCAACCGGATTACTTTCCCAACAGGATCCTCGCTTCCGAAATACCTGGATGCTGTTGATGCTGATATGAAGGCCGTGTTTGGCTCACGGATACCGTTCAAAGGATCACCAGTTATAAAAGGCCAGGAGAATATTTCAAAGATTTCCGGCTCAGCAAAGAACACGCGCTCCTCAATAAACCGTTTCTGCTCGTGGGATACCAGAACGGGATAACGGTATATCCGGGCTGTTTTTTCAACCTCAGGATATCGCTCCCTGATCTTCAAGGCTGCAGGAGGACAACAGGAGGCGAAGCGAACCGATGCACCGTCTGCCGAGGTCCGTTCATACCTCAACCGGTAAATTCTTTCATTGTTGGTATAGAAAAGGTCGTAACTTCTTTCGAAATGGACATAAAACAGAAGGAGCAGTCCAGTGGCCATTCCGGTGGTCAAACCCAACAGATTAATGAATGTAATAAGCTTGGTCTTTAGCAAGTTGCGGAATGCAACCCGAATAAAATTAAGCACCATTGATGATGGAATTCTGCGCTGTAAACCGACTGTTCAACCGGTAACTTATTTCCGACTCACTCAACGCTTAAAGGTATAGCTTTTCATCTGTATTGCAAAAGCAAACAGGAACTACTGCAAGACCCCCGAACGAATATTATTCCAAAATGCTTTAAAATTTGATTTTATTCCCTATCTTTGCAATTCAATTAATCAAAACACTTTAAAATTATTATGAAATCAGGAAAAGTAAAATTCTTTAATAACCATAAAGGATATGGCTTTATTAAAGATGCAGAATCTGACGAAGAATACTTCGTTCATGTTTCAGGTCTTG
>CAZTES010000044.1:0-18510 GCA_964612275.1 uncultured Rikenellaceae bacterium | reverse complement strand
TTTGCCCTTCCCCCGATTGAGGAGTTTGAAAAACTGATCGGACCCAAAACCAAAGGAATTATCATCTGCAGCCCGAACAACCCTACCGGATACCTCTATTCAAAAGAAGAAATGCTGCAACTGAGAGATATCGTGAAAAAACATGATCTCTATCTCTTTTCCGATGAAGTCTACCGTGAGTTCTGTTATGACGGACTGAAACACTATTCTGCCATGTACCTGGATGGAATCGACGAACATGTTGTGATGACAGACTCTGTGTCAAAACGGTATAGTTCCTGTGGCGTAAGAATCGGAGCGCTGGTAACAAAAAATCAAAACATTATCGATACCGCTCTTAAATTTGCCCAGGCAAGACTGAGCCCGCCTTCACTGGGGCAGATCGCCGGTGAAGCAGCTGTCGATACTCCCCCGGGCTATTTTAAAGAGGTGTATAATGAATACATTAACCGGAGAAATTATATGGTCGACGCACTCAATAAAATGGAAGGAGTGATATGCCCCAAACCAAAAGGCGCATTCTACACCATCACTCACCTTCCCGTGGATGATACCGATAAATTTTGCCGGTGGTTACTCAGTGATTTCGAGTACAATAACGCTACCGTTATGATGGCACCTGCTTCAGGCTTCTATGCTACCCCGGGCCTCGGAAAACAGGAAGTCCGTATCGCTTATGTCCTTAAAATCGAAGACCTGAAAAATGCCATGAAATGCCTTGAGGAAGGACTGAAAGCTTACCCGGGCAGATTAAACTAATTTGAATTCTTTACCATCAACTGGTCAAAGATCATTCCTTAATTTCCTTCAGAGCTCGGATTGCCGTTGGATAATTTGGATCTATTTCAAGTGCTTTTTTATAATTTGAAATTGCCAGTTGCTTCTTCCCGTTTTCCAGATAAGCTTCACCCAGACTGTCATACACATCGGCAGATTCAGGATAGGCTAATACATTCGTTTTAAATATTGCAATGGCCATTTGATTCTTTCCTTTATCAAGATAATCATAACCCAACCGATTGATTGCAGATTGATTCATTAATTCGAACTCAATTGCCTGTAATAGACCTGTTGTAATGATTTCTTCAGCCTCTTTAGAACTAAATTCAATAATAAGCTTTTCTGCACTTGCTAAATCACTTTTCAACCGGTTATAATAATTGATTAAATCACTCTTTCTTAGTGTGTAATATTCCTCTGCAGATTTTTTCGCATATTCAATCGCGACATCAAGGGCCATATCAGCTGAAGTTTCAATATCTGGTCTTACACCTGTTCCTTCCCAATTGGTGCCAGATATTGGATTAATGGCTCGTCCATGAGGAATGGACATTCTTATATCCTTGTATACAACCCAGGTTGAAGCAGGATTTGCACCACCAGCAGATACTTCTCCAACAATAGTTGCACGATTCAAACATTGTAGATCATAAGCAAATTCTTCGGCTCCGGAAAATGTCTTTCCGCTGATCAAAACAAATAGAGGCATGTCGGTCATTTTTTCCCCGGGAACAGAATCTCTGGTCCAGAATTCATCAGTCCGATCCCTGTCCCTCCAGTAAATACGGTTAATATGAGTTGGCTCTTCAAAAAAGTAACTGAACAGGTAGGCCATATATGACGGATCTCCGCCCCTGTTTTCCCTGAGATCGAAAATAATAGTGTATGAATTTGACAAAAATTGTAAAGCCGATGATAATACCCTGATCGCTTCTTCTGAAAACATCACTGAATTTATCTTAATGTATCCAATATTCTTTTCGAGAATTTCAATTTTTGTGATACCATAATTCCTTTCTTGATTCTCAAACTGCCTGTTGATCCTTCTCAACTCTTTTTCCTCTTCAGTCCGGTCATCCGGATTGGGACCAATATACACTCCCAGATGTTTATCTGAACAGACACTATTCAGTTCCCTGTTTAAAATATCTACAAATTCATTCTTATTTGATATAATGTCGAATAAACCTTCCTTGTGCTTTGAGCTGATATGCTTCGCCATCTTATCCCCTTTTTCAGGAAAAACATAAAACTTGTTTAGTAATTCACAGATCTTTTCAACAGCCTGCTTCTTCTCCTTTTTAGTCAGAATAGTAACCTCTTCCTGGCCCTTTATGAAACTGCCAATAATTAAGAGGATAATCAAAAATAAACTGAACCGCTTCATTTGTGTTGGTTTTGAAAAGTTTATATCAGAGATTAAATTACATAACTAATAACAATCAACAACCAACTTTCAGCTATCTGATCGCTGATTGCTATTTCATTCATGCCTCAAACTCTCCACGGGATTGGCCATGGCTGCATGTACAGAATGATACACTATGCTTACTGCAGAGACCAGCAGTACAATCAAAGTGGCTACAGCAAAGGGAATCCAGTCGATATGTGTGTTATATTCGAAATTCTGAAGCCAGCGATGCATCACTAACCAGGCTATCGGAAAGGCTAATAGGGTCGCTAAGCCGATCCAAAGGATCAACTCACGAAATAACATCAAAATGAGGCCGGGCACAGAGGCACCCAACACTTTGCGTACACCGATTTCTTTCGTCCGTTGTTCAGCAGTAAAAAGAGATAGCCCAAACAAACCCAAACAAGACAGAAAAATTTCGATCACGGTAAGCAAGCGAATGCCCTCGCCTACCTTGATCTCCTGCCGATACAAAGCCTCGATGCGATCGTCCATGAAATCATAAGACATGGGATATTCGGGTGCGAAATCCTTCCACGTTTTTTCAATATAAGACAGGATATCCGGAATTTGATTGGGGTTAATTTTGATTGCCAGGTAATTCACACCTGCAAAACGGCCTTCATTTTTTAATAATGTCAAAGCCAGGGGTTCGATGCGCTGATGAAGAGGTTTGAAATGAAAGTCCTCCAGTATACCAACCACCGTAGCATTCTGAAACAAGGAACTGCTGACGGTTCTACCGACGACATCCTCTCCCCACATCAAGCGCGCCGCCGTCTCATTAATCAGGACAGCGCTTTGTTCATCTGTCGAGAAATCCTCAGAGAAGTTCCGTCCTTTAACGATACCAATTCTATAAAAATCAATAAAATTATGCTCTACACATGAATGCCGGATAACGAAGCGGTCCTCCTCTGCCTGCCCCGGCCAGGTGCACCAACTGCCGGTAGTTATCATAAAGGGAAGGTTAAAAGACGCTGTGGCCTCTAAAATGGCCGGATGTTGGTGTAATTTATTCATAAATGGCTTATGATTACGACGAATACGTGGATCTGTAATCTCCACCATCACAATGGATTCCCCATAGGCGTTGGAATTTTCTTTTTTCAAGTATTGAAGCTGATCATCAACGATTAATAATCCGATAAGCAAGAATACTGTAATGACGAATTGAAAGACGATTAATCCGCTCCGGATGCGTCCTTTTCCTTGTGTGCTCTTTTTTCCCTTGACCACCATCACAGGGGGCAGGGCGGACAAATAAAACGCCGGGAAAAATCCTGCAATAAAACCGACAGTCAAAGGAATGCCAATTAGGAGCATGCTCACTGTCGGATCATGGAAGATATCAAATGAGAGGGGTCTATCCCAAAATCGGTTCATGGCAGGCAATAAGAGATAAAAGATAAAGACGGTTATCCCCATGGCAAGCATGGCCGTCAGCTGGGCTTCGCAAAGAAATTGACGAATGATATCTCTGCGTCTCGAACCGATTACCTTACGCAAACCAATCTCTTTCAGCCGCCTGGAGGCCTGAGCGGTTGAGAGATTGATATAATTTAAGCAGACTATCAGCAGTATAAAAACCGAGATCACAAATAGTATGGTCACATATGTGGTGTCTGTATTCACACTCATGTCCGCCTGGAGATTACCTGCCACATGGATTTTTTTCAACGGCTGCAAATGATACTCAGGACGCTCCAGCCCATATTTCTCTTTTAAGTCACTAAACTTATTCACCAGGGCGTTTGGATTTGCTTCCTCTGCCAGTCGAAAATAAGTGAAGAAATCCCGGGATCCCCAGCCCGTAAGAGAATTTTGTCCGAAGATGGACTTCAATGTGGATATCGGGGCTATAAAATCAAAACGGAAATGTGAATTCTCCGGAACATCCTCTAAAACACCCTTCACATGAAAATCATAACGATTGACAAAAGAGAGGGTCCTTCCCACAGGATCATCGGTTCCGAAGTATTTGGAGGCACTACTACGTGTAATCAGAATGGAAAAGGGTTCTGACATTGCTTCACAATTATAACCACTCTTTGAGGGAAAGGAAAATATCTCCATGATTTCAGGGTCCGCAAAATAAATGCGTTGGTTTTGGACCAGTGTATCCCCAATACGTATAAATCCATCTAAAAACATTATCCTGCCGGCCTGCTCAACTTCCGGGAACATCTCGACAAGGGCATTGGATAAGCTGGCCTGTGTCCGACTGTGACTACGATCCACGATCCGGTAGATGCGTTCCGCATCTTTATGAAATCCATCATAACTCAATTCATAGCGGATCAATTGAATGAGGCAGAGACTAACCGTCATGCCGAGAATCAGACCTGAAAGATTGATACATGATATCAATTTATTCCTGAGCATACTTCTCAAGGCGGTCTTGAAATAGTTATTCAACATGAAATACCTCCTGTATTATAATTCCTGATACAAAGCTTCATTTACTCATACATCAAGCTCTTCACCGGATTGGCCCAGGCCGCTTTGATGGCCTGATAGCTGATAAGGTTACAAAAGAGCAATGAGTCCTGAAACAATAAGAATGTTTATTTCAATATTTATTCGATAGGAAAAATTTTGAAGTTATTTGTCCATTGATTAAAAAGCAATGGACACAACGATAAGATAACCTGTTAAAACCGAAGCACCGAAAATTTTTCTGATCCCTATTTCAGCTTAAATTCGATAGGTAATTCCATATCACAACTGACAGGTTTACCGTCCTGTTTTCCGGGGATCCAGTTAGGCATTGACTTCACAATGCGTATTGCTTCCTTATCCAGAGAGGGGTATAAAGATTTTTTCACCTTGGCTTCCTCAATCTCACCCTTCTCATTTATCCTGATATTGACATATACAGTTCCAGATTTCTTTTCTTTTAATGCATCTTCAGGATACTTTATATTCCTGGAGATGAATTTCGACAGAGCTGCCTTGCCTCCCGGGAAAGCAGGAAGATCTTCAACAACATAAAAAATCTTTACTTCCTGGTCAACTTCTGTATCTGCTTCTACGTCATCAATACTGATGTCTAACACAACATCAACCATTTCGTCAGCCATTTCAACTTCCTCTACCTCAACTGCTTCTTCAATTTCAACTTCATTTACTTCGACTTCAATGGCTTCTACCTCCGCTTCAATTTCATCAATAGCAACATCTACTTTTACATCAACCTCAAAATCTTCATCCAATTCAATTTCATATAAAGTACGTTCCATTTTAATCTCATCATACTTGTCCTTTTCGGCAAGTAGAGCAATCGTTTCATAGCCTACATACGATATAGTTAAGACATCCTTCTTACTTGGAACCTCAATCTGAAATTGTCCATTTTCATCCGATGTTGTTCCGTTTGTCGTCCCTTTAATGATAATATGTGCTCCGGATAACGGCAAACCAGTATCCTTTGCAATAATTTTTCCTGAAATTTGTATCCCCTGATTCTGGATGCCAAATGTTTCAAAAAGATTTGAACCAACATCATGTACCGATGTGGAAAATGCCATAGTTAATAATACGACTATCGGAAGAACAATTATTAATCTCAATTTTCTTCTATTGGGTGATCTTTTCTTTTTCATCATTTGAAATCTTTTTTTACTTAATGAGTAATTAAACGAATGTGTCAATCCAATACCGGGAGTCCCTAAAACATACTCCAATAAAACTCCCAGATAAACCGGTTTGGATATCCCCTGATTGATAGTTCCCCGGTCAGCCAAAAACTCATGTGTTTCTTTTATTGACAAACGTAGCAACCAGACAAATGGGTTAAACCACTGAAGCACACTCACAATCTCCAATAAAAGCAAGTCAAGCCAATGAGCCTGCCTTATATGCTCCTTCTCATGAGCAATTATTGCTTTTAAATTGGTTTCCCTCAACATATGATTGGGGAGAAAAACATATGAAAAGAATGAAAAAGGCACAGAAAAACGACCATTTGGAACAATCTTCAATCCTTCAACAATTTCAATTCTACTCCTCATTATTAAAAGAATAACCAGACTTGTTTGATAGATTAAACGTATACATAGCAAAAGGACACCTGTCCAGTATACCGATAATAAAAGGTCTTTTAATTGTATACCTTCAATATTGGTTGCTTGATTCTCTATTGGATTTAACAGGATTGCATTTTGTACAAACTGATATCCTGTACTGATTACATGGGCCGGGGATCCGGTTTTTGCTGTTCCCTCAAATCCAATATTTATAACCGGTAAAAAACAAACCAGGAGAATTGTAAAAAGGAAGTATGCCCGGTTCATAGCAAAGAATGTCTCTTTCCTGAATAGTGTCCAGTATAATAAATAAAACAACGAAAGTGTAAATACTGATTTTAATAAATATGGATAGAACCCTGTCATGCGTTGTCCTCCTTATTCTCCAGTTCCTGCTCAATCTCTTTTAACATTTCCTCTAAGTCTTCAATACCTATGTTATTCTCCGAAGCAAAAAAAGAGGCCATTTGGGGAAACGAATTATTGAAATACTTCGATAGAAATTCATGAAAGTGAACCCGTGCGTATTCTTCTTTCGATATTTCTGGATAATACTCATAGGTAGTTCCATACGACTTGTGATCTACAAATCCCTTCTTTTCCAGTACCCTGACTACTGTCGAAACAGTATTGTAAGCCGGTTTGGGATCCGGTAAATGTTCCAGGATATCCCTGACCAAAACCCTCTCCTGATCCCAGATGATATGCATGATCTGTTCTTCTGCTTTTGTAAGTGTTTTCATATAACAAACATACAACTATTTTTTTAGTTTATCAACTATTTTTGTAATATTTTCACTATTTTTTTAGTTAAAATATTTAATCACTTTAATATCAAATAATTAAATATGGATTGATTGTAAGAATAATTTACTGCTTTGTGTTTTAAAAATCTGTTATATGGAAATTCAAAACAGGTATTTTGAAAAGATTCAGTGATTTTTTAATAAATAACTACTCAAAGTCCCGGTAAAGAAGGTACTTCTTCCGGATTTCTTTAAATGCCTTCAGTTTCTCTTTCCAGCTTGCAGCGATGGTCAGTGCATCATATCCTTCCGTTATTTGTTCCCGAAGGCTGGATGTCCCTGCGCGATCATCAAACAAATCCATAAAGAAATCATCCGTTGACCCCATTTGCTCGTAAGCATCGATCAACCAGTAGAGCACGATAGCCCGATTGTTCTGGAAGAAATCGAGCTCCATTTCCCTTAAATCGACACCATTGCAGGCCGTTCCTGCGTATTTCAGGTTACTCCCTGCTTCAGGACGTTCTTCTGGCGTAAAAGAGAAACCCGACTCCGGATATTCCGGATGACCATAAACCTGGAAAGAAAAGTCCGTTCCCCAGCCGACTGTCATAATGGTTCGTTCAAAAAATACCAGGGAAGGATAGAGGTAGATGGATAGCATATTGGGCAGGTTTGGTGAAGGAGCTACCGGTAATTCATAAAATTCACGATGATCCCAGTTTTCACATAGAATACAATTCAGATCGCAGGTGAGTCCATTTCTCAACCATCCTTCACCATTCACCATCTGTGCATATTCAGCTATAGTCATACCATATACAACTGGTACCTCATGTAATCCAATAAAAGAGCTGTATTGGGATTCATTTACAGGCCCATCAACATAAAATCCATTTGGATTGGGCCGGTCGAGAATAAGGAACGGAACACTATCCGCAGCACACGCTTCCATCATATACGTCATCGTAGAGATGTAGGTATAATGCCTGACACCTGCATCCTGGATATCAAAAACAATAAGATCCAACCCTTTTAAATCGTCGCCTGTTGGTCTGCGATGGCTTCCATAAAGTGATATAACCTCTATTCCGGTTTTCTCATCCGTTCCATCTTCCAACACGGTGCCCGGACCTGCTGTTCCCCGGTAACCATGTTCCGGGCTAAATATCCTGACAACATGAACTCCCAGATCAATCAGGCTATCAACCAGATGGGTGTTGTTAATCAGTGAAGTATGATTTGCAATCACACCTACATTCTTTCCAGTTAACAGGGGTAAATAAAGTTCTGTCCTTTCAGCTGCACATCGTATGCGATTCTGCGAATGAACCAGTGCAGTCAGGGAAAAGAAAAGAAGCAGAACAAGGCTGGTGAAGGTTCTTATTTTATGATGTATCATCGGATTAATCTTAATGGTTTGGGTGGCTGCTAAAATAGTAAAAAATAGAAATCCATGACCGCTGAATGAGCAAAAATGAAAAAATGAGTCTATTTATTTTCCTACCTTTGTGTCCAAATTATTTTTTCTCTTTTGAACCACGAATTATTCATAGCGAAAAGACTGGTCTTTGAAAAAGACGGTGCATCCAGGATTTCAAAACCCATTGTAGCAATATCGGTGATTGGGATAGCACTTGGCCTTGCTGTGATGATTATTGCCGTATCCATTACCACCGGATTTAAAAAAGAGGTTCGCAATAAGGTGGTCGGATTTGAATCCCATATTCAAATCCTGAATTACGATACCAATATCTCCTATGAAACCGTGCCGGTTAAGGAAAATCAGAAATTCATACCTGAACTGATTGCCTCCCCATGGGTCAAGCACATCCAGGTGTTTGCCATTAAAGCCGGGATCATTAAAACAGACACGGAAATCCAGGGTGTCGTTTTAAAAGGAATTGGAAGTGATTTTAACTGGACATTCTTTCAGAATAACCTGGTTGAAGGAACCATTTTTCATCTCACCGATACCGGCAGGATCAATCAGGTATTGATATCAAAATCCCTTGCCAATCTTCTGAAACTGCGTGTTGGAGATTCCTTCTCCATGTACTTTGTCCAGGACCCTCCTCGTGCCAGAAAATTCACTATTTCAGGTATTTATGAAACGAATCTGGAAGAACTGGATAAGATCTATGTCCTTGTAGATATTAAACACATCCAACGATTAAATAACTGGAATGAAGACCAGGTGAGCGGTTTTGAAGTTGAAATTCATGACTTCAAAGAACTCTTCCCCGCAACCGTTGATATCATGCAAACCGTGGGATTTGAATTGGATGAAGAAGGATCAAGAATGAAAGTACGGAACATCATTCAAAAATATCCCCAGATATTCGACTGGTTGAACCTGCAGGACCTGAACGTATGGATTATCCTTGTGCTGATGCTGCTGGTCGCCGGATTCAATATGATCTCAGGTTTATTGATACTAATTTTAGAACGCACGAACATGATCGGAATACTGAAATCCATCGGTACTCGCAACTGGAGTTTGCGAAAGATCTTTCTCTACAAATCCGGCTTTATCATAGCAAGGGGATTGTTTTGGGGTAACATCATTGGCATCGGTTTGTGCCTGCTTCAAGACCAACTTGAACTTTTAAAACTTGATCCTTCAACCTATTATCTCTCCAGCGTACCCATTAATTTCAGCCTCCAGAACATCCTGCTACTTAATGCCGGGACCATGGTTTTAATCCTGATCATGCTATTGCTCCCGTCCTACCTGATTTCAAGGATTACGCCGGTAAAAACCATTCGCTTCGATTAATCACCCACTTTGTAATCTGACAAAACAAAATTATCTTGTAACACTTAAATTTTCGAGGAATGGCAAAGCGATTCAATCCCCTGAGTAACTACCAGAACACTAAAAAAGCTATTGGCTTTGTGCCCCGGGAGAAAGCTACTGTGGATGATTACGAACGAATTGGGTTTAAATCGGGACTGGAAGTCCACCAGCAGCTGAAAACCAGTGAAAAATTGTTCTGCCATTGTCCCTCGGGAATCTATCATGACAATGAAGATTATAATGCCGAACTGATCCGGCACATGAGGCCTACGTTGAGTGAATTGGGCGAATATGATGGTACTGCCCTGATGGAATTCAAGACCAGAAAGGAAATCGTCTACCGAATTCATAACCGAACTGCCTGTACCTATGAAGTAGACGATACACCTCCCTTTACAATCAATAAAGAAGCCCTCGATATTGCCCTTGAACTTTCCCTGCTTTCAAAATTGAATATTGTGGGCGAAGTTCACATTACCCGGAAACAATACCTGGATGGTAGTATTCCTACTGGTTTTCAACGCACAGCAATCCTCGGTGTCGAAGGAGAAATCCAATTGAAAAATAAGAAAGTACGACTCCTCCAGTTGAGCATAGAAGAAGATTCCTGCCGCGAAATATCCGATGTCGGGCATGTCAGAACCTTCAAAACCGATCGGTTGGGTATGCCCCTGATCGAAACCGTTACCTATCCCGATTTGGTTACACCGGACGAACTGAAGGAAGCTGCTGAATATATCCGCTTCCTGAACCGCAGTACAGGCAAAGTCAGAACCGGTATAGGCACCGGCCGGGAAGATGTAAATGTCAGTTGCCGCGATGGAGACCGCGTTGAAATAAAAGGAGTAGCCCATAATAAATGGATCCCGAAATTATCACACATCGAAGCATTTCGTCAATACGCCCTGCTGAATATTAGGAAAATACTGAAAAACAGGGTGAAAAATCCAGTGGAGTGGAGCATCCACCACCTGAAACCCTTAAATCCTGAATCCAAATTTGAATCACCCCCGATCCTTGATGCCGTCAATCAGAATCTCTCCGTTGTTCTTGTTAACCTGCCCCAATTTCATGGGATCTTATCACATTTTACCCAGCCAGGCTATTCATTCGCAAATGAAATTTCCGATCGGATAGCTGTGATTGCCTGCATTGGGAAACCCAACATGTCTCATTCTGAAGAACTGGAACCAACCCTCTCATCCAGAGATCTTAAACTAATCAAAACCCTCCTTAATCCCGAAGATAATGATGCCCAATTGATTATCTGGGGACAAGAAGAAGATATTCCGACAGCACTTGAAACCATCGAGGAAAGATGCCGGATTGCTTTTGAAGGCGTTCCCCGGGAAACCCGAAAATCCATGCAAGACGGAACCACCATCTTTGAACGGGTACTTCCTGGCCCTGACCGAATGTATCCCGATACCGATTCCCCTCCCATTCCCCTCGAGGAAGACCACATTGAAACATTGCGGAAAAACCTTCCGGTGGATATCTCCGACAGATTCTACCAGATGAAGAATTGGAATGTTCCGGAAGATACCTATACCTACCTGTTAAGCAAAAATATGGTCCTCCTGATCGAAGAAATCCATCAGAAATTTGGGGTTAGCCCAAAATTCCTCGGAACTTTCCTTGGACATACATTTAAAAACATCGAAGGGAAAATGCAACCACGCAAAAATTTTTCTTACAAAAAAATATATGGTTTGTTTAAATTCATATGCAACAATCAACTCGAACCAGCAATCGCCCGTAGAATGATGCCGGTCATTTATGAACATCCGGATATGTTATTCAGCTCCGTATTGACAAGCATCAATTTTAAACACCGGTCATTGGATGAGTTAACAGCCCCCATTAAAATCCTCTACAGAAAATTTCAGGAAATCCGGCATTCAAAAAAAGAGGAGGCAGCTGTCAATTGGTTGATGGGGCAGGTTCATAAGCTGGCTCTTGGAAATGTGCCCATGAAAGAGATGAAAAAAGAAATTGAAAAAATAATTAAATCCTAAAACCAGGATTATGGCCGAAGATATTTTTCAGGGATATAAAGGCAGAGCTTTGGAGGTTCTTAAAAAATATACAGTGCGCGTCTGGAGCCAGGCAGAAATCAATACCACACGTGGTATGTTCATCGGAACAATACTCCCAAGATCGGAAAATGATGACGATAAACACCTGGTTCTTAAAATTCCAACCGGCTATAACGTGGGAATCGATATTTTTACCATTACTGACATGAAAGAGACCGGTTACCAGAAAGCCATTTATAAAATCCCGGAAAAAGAGTTCCCCTATTCTCCCAACCTGCCCAATGTTAAACTTTTTGGAACCGGCGGCACCATTGCTTCTCGGTTAGACTACCGGACAGGTGCCGTGATCCCTGCCTTCTCCCCGGGAGAACTATACGGAGCCGTTCCTGAACTAGCCGATATATGCAACCTTACCACCGAAAAATTGTTCGCTGTTTTCAGTGAAAATATGGGACCAGACCAGTATATTGCACTGGCAAAAGGAATAGGAAAAGAAATCCGGAATGGTATCGACGGCATCATTATCGGGCACGGCACAGATACACTGCACCATACTGCTGCTGCACTCTCATTTATGGTACAGGATCCACCTGTACCCATTATCCTGGTTGGATCACAACGCTCTTCAGACCGCCCCTCCTCCGATGCTGCCCTTAACCTGATTCATGCCGCATACACCGCAGCTCATGGAAATATTGCAGAAACCATGGTCTGTATGTTCGGCCCTACTTCCGATGAGTATGGATTCCTGCACCGGGGAACAAGAGTCAGAAAAATGCATAGTTCCTACCGCTCAACATTCCGTACCATCGGTGATACACCCATCGCAACCGTACGACGCGGCAAAATTACACCCATCAAAGAAGAATTTAAACAACGACGAAAAGACAGGGAAGTGAACATTTTCCCCTACTTCAGTGAGAAAGTTACCATGCTATATTATTATCCCCATATGAAACCCGATATCCTGGATAACATGATAGATTCAGGATATAAAGGAATTATTATTGTCGGTACTGGCCTTGGACATGTCAATAAAGAACTCTATCCGGCACTTGAAAGAGCTGCAGCAAAAAATGTCTCCGTTTTTATGACCCTCCAAACCATCTGGGGATATGTGCACATGTTCGTCTACGATACCGGCAGGGATATGATGTCAAAAGGCGTTATACCAGCTGGCAATATGCTCCCCGAAGTGGCCTTCATTAAGCTTGGATGGGCCCTCGGACAAACAGAAGATCCCAAGGAGATCAAGAAAATTATGCTCGCCCCGATTAACGATGAAATAACACTCCGCGAACCCTATAATGGCTACCTCGTCTACCAGGGAGGCGTCCCCGAAGTAGAAGGTTTTGTTAAAAAATTCCGCAAATAACTCACCAACCCCTCGCCATCTCTCAATAAATATATGTTAAAAAATTCGTAACAAAAAAGTGGTGACAAAAAAGTGGTGACAGCTTCCTATTTTTATTCTTTTTAATTATCTTTATATTTTAAACCATAACCTAATACATTTTGCCACGAATTGCACGAGTTGTCATCCCGAAAATTCCTTATCATATTACTCAACGAGGAAATAATAAACAAGACGTTTTTTCTGATGATAGTGATAGGGTTAGGTATTTAAATCTTATCTATGAATATACAGATAGATATAAAGTTGAAATACTATCATATTGTTTAATGATAAACCATATACATTTTGTAATGGTTCCTCCAAAATGTGATTCTTTAGGACTGATATTCAACCAGATAAGCCGGAGATATGCATTGTATTTCAATAAAAAGTTCGACCGCATTGGGCATCTATGGCAGGATAGATATTATTCATGTCCGTTAGATAAAGATCATTTATTTGAAGCTATTCGGTACGTGGAAAACAATCCTGTTAAAGCTGGATATGTGAGTTCGCCGAAAAAATATTTTTGGTCAAGTGCCAAAACTCATATCAATCCCAATATTGTAGATGAATTATTGGCAGATTATACTCAATATATTGATGTAATTGATGACTGGGAGGCATACTTGAATGAGAAACAAAATGAGCAGATTATTTCGAATATTAAGATGTGTACTATGAATGGAAGACCTTCTGGTAATGAAATGTTTATAAAAGAATTAGAATACAAAACCGGCAGACTTCTCCGAAAAAAACCTAGGGGAAGACCTAGAATAAAAAAATAGGAAGCTGTCACCATTTTTTATATTATGAATATTAATGGGTTGGGGGATGAGTTTGAAAAAAGACTAAGGGGGAGGTTGCCTGGTTTCAGGGCACATGAACGGATGGCACCTTCGGACCGTACCAGGGGCATTTATCCATCAGGGCCGAATGAGGAGACTTCGCGTGGTGCAGTTCTTATCCTCCTCTATCCAAAGGATAATCGCCTTCATACTGTCCTTATACAACGACCGGATTATCCCGGAGTGCACAGCAATCAGATCAGTTTTCCGGGAGGTAAATCAGAAACCGGAGACAAATCAATTGTTGAAACAGCAATCAGGGAAGCTGAGGAAGAAGTCGGAGTCCCTGGAAAGAAGGTCAGGGTTTGTGGTTCTTTATCACCCTTGTTTATTCCTGTGAGCAATATCGAAGTAATGCCAGTGGTTGGCATTCTGTTTTCCAAGCCATTTTTTACGTCAGATCCTGATGAAGTAAGTTTCATCATTGAAGCGGGTATAGAGGAGTTCACCGATCCGGCAATCATAAGGTGGAAGAAAATCGAGGTTTCCGGTAAGATAATTACCATTCCATATTACCCAATCAGGGGGTTTCACATTTGGGGGGCAACGGCTATGATAATCAGTGAGTTTACAGAAATATATTCCAGCCTGAATGGTTGATTTCCTGTTTATGCAGGTCTGTTCTATTCACTTCAGTGCTGTATCTTCTCCAATAATATTCCGGTAGTGATCATACCGTTCAAGCACCTCGATAACATAATTATATGGTTCTTCTCCACGGCAATAACCATATTTTACGACCGGATCGCGATAATATTCAGGCTTTGCTTTGTTCAGGAGATAAAAAGCAACATGATCATCCCAGATTTCCGGATTTTTTCCATATTTTCTTGCCAGGCTTCTGGCATCGAGTATATGTCCCAATCCCACGTTATAGGCTGCCAGGGCAAATTTCATTCGTTCTTCATCATCGGGTACTTTATCGTTGAGTACCTGATCAAGCCATATCAGGAACTTCACACCGGCTTCAATATTTTTCCTGGGTGGGGAGTCAGAATGTACATTGTATCTAGCAGCCGTGGAAGGCATAAGCTGCATCAATCCGAAAGCACCGGCCCAGGAGTGCACTTTTGGGTCAAACCTTGATTCCTGATAGATGAGTGAAGCCAGGAGGAGCCAATCCCAACCCAGGCTATCACTATATCGTTTAATGTATTGGTCATATGGTGATATTCTTCCGCTTCCGATGGAGAAATAGTCGCTTTCGACCCACTCTTTTGACTTTTGATTTTTAAAGTATTTATTATAGGTCACGGCGAATTCGGTAGTTTTTTTATAATTCTCCAGCCATTCATTGATATACAAGAGCAGGTTTTCTGCCCCCTCTTTTCTAACTGCCCAGCCGAGGTTTTGGGGGAAGCTAACTGCCGTTCCGACATCAAGGATGGGATAATAGGTTTGGTTAACCAGGGCTATGTTCTCATCGCAGACGGTATAATCAATTTCTTCATTGACAACCAGTCGGATCAATTGTTCTGAATCTTCAATAACTTCGATGACATGGATTGTATCTCCTATTTCGTCAGCCAGGTTGTATAATCTAGCTGCGTAAGCTGAATTTCTTCTGACATATATTTGCTTACCTGCAAGGTCAATGGGATTATTAATCAAATAATTATTAAGCAAACCGGGATGAATTCTTTTCCAGTTATCCGGTTTTCTCTGAACCAGGACCTGTCGTGTCTGGCTATGGGGTATAGTAAAGGTTATTTTTTCACTTCTCTCTCTTGTAATGGTGAGGTTCAATGCAATCAGGTCACATTTTCCTGAATTGAGGTATTGAAAAGTATTTTCGAGGTCACTTTCAACAATTACTTCCAATTTGACATCAAGGTGGTTTGCCAGGGCTTTCAGCAGGTCATACTGGTAGCCCATTGGTTCTCCTCTATAGATAAAGTATTCCGTTGAGTTGTAATCGGTAACAGCGATAATTCTCCCCCGCTCTTTGATTTCTTCAAGATCGATATTACAAACCACCGATTTCTTTGCTTGTGGTTTGTTATTCCGGCAACCTGCAACAACAACGGGGAGCAGGAGCAGAAGGGAGATTGGCAAGTAGGATAAAGCTTTCTTCAGGTTGACTATAAGATGATGTAGCATGTCCATATCCATTAACGAATTTACAAAATTATTTTGGTTAACGAACAGGATTCAGTGCGGATAAGTTAAAGTATCAATCGTAGAAGGTCCAGGAGATTCCAAATTTGAATACTCTCTGGTTCATGGGATAGTGTAAAACGGTAAAATAATTTTCTCCCAGCAGTCCTGAGGCAACGTGTTCATATTTCAGGAAGAACCGTGTTCTTTTCAGTTTCACGTTAAGAAAGACATCCAGGAAGGGATAATTTCCGATTTTCTTCTCTCTTTGGAGGTAGAACTGTCCTGTTGCCGGCATGTATGCATATCCGAAATAGGGAGTATGATAAAAGAGGTCGAATCCCCATTGGGTGAGGAGATCTCCGTTAGTCAGATCGAAGTGAAAGTTGTGCTGAAAGTAGGTTGTTTGCTGCAGAAGCAGGGTTGGCAGGGGAAAGATGTCATTGTGATCAGACCGTTGAAAGATAAGGTGATTTAAAAAATGCCACCTGCCCAGAATAATATCTTTTTCCAGTGAAAGGGCGAAAACGGAAAGGATTTCCGGGGATTGTGACGGAAGTGCGAGTGTATCAAAATAGACATATTGGTCAAGCAGGGTATAGGAAGCTTTCGCTTTCAGTTTTCTTGCCGGGTGGTTATATTCACCTGTAATGGTTGTTTCGGTAACATTGCGCAGGTTTTTTTCCCAGGTAAAATGGTTTGAATAGTAGTTATTATACCAATAACCGGCCCGGTAATTCTGCAATTTTCCATAGAGGATCAATTCGGAGGGTCCTTTTTTACCACCAAAGGATTTATTCAACACGCCTTCGAGTACAAAGTCTCCCACTTTATAGCCACTCAGGTAGAGTTTTCCCCATGCCTCCCAGTTAAATTTTGTTCCCAGGGCATTGAAGAGGTGACCGGTGAGGGCCAAGTTAGTATTTGGAATATCTTTCACCTGCTTAAAGGTTGTATCGTTATTATTGATCCACACTTCAACTTCCGGTTGGGTATAGATATCGGGAGGATGAAGTTTAACCAGGGTATCGGTTGGTATTATGGTGCTGAATTTTTCGATTTCACTTTGGATACCGACCCGTCCACCGAATTGAAATTTTCTGGAGGGGTCGTTTTGAAAAGCAAATTGCAGGTTATTTTGGATTGACCGGTAATAGACTGAATCGGCGGTTGATATGGAATCGAGAAGGGTATTATTGTAAAATCCGGCTTTGGGGAAATCGTCGAAGTATCGGCGGTGGTTTTTGGTGTATTGAAACGTATAGGTAAATGTTCCGAGGAGGTTTAATTTTTTTTTCATGCTCCCATTTTCCGGGAGGTTTTCTGATGCTGTTTTTTTTCCGACGGTATAGCTTTGCACCAGGAGGAGGTTAATATTTTTCAATTCAGATTCGGCATTATTAAGGGTTCCCAGGTTTACCGGGACATCTTCTGATTTTGTATTTTTCAGATCCTGGTCATTTATAATCCCTCCATTCTCCAAAACGTTGATCACATTTCGGCTAAAGGCAGCATGGACGCTATAATTTTGAAGGATATAGCTAGAAAACAGGGTGAGGGATTTCAGGCCGGTTTTCTGATTACTATATCTTCCCTCGGAGGAAATCAGGTCAAAATTGATTCCGACATTAAAGTCCTCATTCACATTTTGGGTATGGAGTATATTGAGGGTTTGTTCATTTTTTTGTTTGCCTGTTCCGGTGGTATAATTCAGGTCGGTAAATGGTTTTCTTGTATTGAAATAGGTTTGATTTTCAGGCAGGTGAATATAGTGCATAAAGGGTGAGAGGAACAGCAGGTCTTGCGGGGTAATTTGTTTCAGGTAGTCATTTGTCAGGGCTGGTGATCCAAGGTTTCCCAGGTATGCATTGAAGGGGAATATTTGGAAGTTGGGATTGAATATTTGATGTTGAAAGAAGATGGTATCGACGGGGCAGTCCTGTTGTTCAGAGAAGTCATCGGTCAGTTTCCATGCACGGACAGTTTGTATTGAAGAATCCTGTTTTGCCTGGATATTTTTCACTTTCGGAGCCGGGAGAGAATCCTGTTTTGTCTGGATATTTGTCACTTTCGGAACCAGGGAAGAATCCGGTTTCACCTGGCTATCTGTCACTTGGGAAACCAGGAGTGGGATAAACAGGGTAATGAGGAGTTTTCTCATGGAGAGACAAAGATAGGACTAAAATGGAAAAACGTGCAGAAACGGGATATGGTATTTTCCAGGGCAAAAAAAAACCTCAACCGAAGTTGAGGTTTTAAAAAATAAGAACGGCAACGACTTACTCTCCCGCGAATGCAGTACCATCAGCGCTAATGGGCTTAACTTCTCTGTTCGGAATGGGAAGAGGTGGTTCCCCATTGC
>CAZTES010000043.1:0-18603 GCA_964612275.1 uncultured Rikenellaceae bacterium | reverse complement strand
ATTAGTTGATAATTTCCAGACACCTTCTGTTCCCAAAGCAAGGCCAAAATATTTACAATTGAGTTTCCACCAAACCGAGATCACGGTTTGCTCTTTGTATTTGATTTTTATTTTTTTTTGTAACTTACATCAAATTAATAACCTGTCATTTTAAAATATAAAAAACAATATGCTCATTAACCGGCAACTGTGGTCTACCATTCTGTTGAGACCTATGTCGCTGATAAATATGTAAAATTATTTGTATTGATGGGGCTAAACCATGCAATGCTACCCATCAAAAGTATACATGGCGAGGAAGCCGAAAATCGAAAGAGTAGGCAACTTAAACAGAAATTTTAAATGAAAAAATTGAAACTTGCTTCGTTTTTATTACTTGTCTCTTTCGTAGCATTTTATTCCTGCGAAGATGATTCAACACCTAAGAATTATTTTAAGTATGATGGTAAAACGCACTCTCTAAGTGATGGCTATCTGGAAGAGTATGGAGCGAATAATGGAAGTTACGATTGGGATGTTTATATTGTCTCTTCAAAATTGAATTATAATGGCGACTGGTTTACCGGTACAGGAGATATTATCTACTTAGATTTAAACACATCCTCGGAAAATGGTTTGGTAACGGGCACCTATACCTTTTCTTCCGAAAGATCGGTATTTACATTCGTGGATGCTGGAGCTGGCATTAATTACAATATGGATAATGAGTCCGGTACGATTGTGGATGCAATTGGAGGAATAGTTGAGATTACAGTTTCAGGGAATGAAGTGCTTTTTGAATTTAATCTGATAACTGGTACAGGGAAAACAATAAAGGGCAGGTTCAAAGGAGTCCTTACAGAGATATACTAAAATCAATAGTTTTTCCGTATTAGGAGCAAACTACTGAAAGCTGGTAAGGGGACAACCTTGCCAGCTTTACGGTAAGATCATGATCCGCCAGCAGGCGGATATTGTGAATGCCTATGGGAGCGAATAACCTCGGCTGTTCTATTGAAGGGTATGGGTTATGCCGCCGGATGGTAAGTTTGGTTTTTCAATTAGCCTTTTTCATTTAGCATTTCACATGCTGGTAATGGGCTTTTCTATTATGTAATGATCTTTACCCCGGCTTCCTTCATCTCCCGGTAGGCTTTTTCTTCATCACCCGCGTTGGCTTTTACTCCTGCTGTTGCATTGCTGATGACATGGGTTTTGTAACCGTTTTTCACTGCATCCAGGGCGGTTGATTTGACACAATATTCCGTGGTCAATCCGGCCAGGAACAGTTCATCAATGTTATTCTCCTTAAGGTATGCATCCAGGGTTGCACTGGTGGCTTCAAATGCCGAGTATCCATCATCCCGTTCACCGGTACCTTTCAGAAATTCCTTTTCGATTTTTTCCGAGTCCAGTTCATCCGGGTAGGCAGCCCCTTCTGTTTCTCTTACACAATGAGGAGGCCACCGGTCAAAGTGAATGCTGTCCGGCGGATGCCAGTCCCGGGAAGCAACCACCAGGTCAAACTGATCCATCAGACGGTTTATCTCGGGAATGATTTTGTTCCCATCGGGGGCCGGCAGGGCTCCACCGGGCAGGAAATCATTTTGCAGATCCACTATGACTAATGCTTTCATCGGTAAGCTGTTTTTCATTATTTCTTATTATTCGCACTCATGGTAAAGGTTAAATATGTTATCCCGTGATGTTATGCACCGGATAAGTTACCTTTTATCTGTCCCGGCTAATTTATCTCTCAACTCAAGCAATCTCTTGCTAATCCCCACCTTATAGGTATGGGGGTTCATAAAACGTTTGTGCTCCCCGGGAAGGTTTGCAAGCCTCGATTGTGCAAACTGGGAGATCATTTCCGGTGATTTTATGTCCGCCGTTATCTTGCCTTTTTCCATCACTTTTTTCGTGATTTCTTCTCTATTATACCCTGAAATGTTAAGGGATTTCTCCGGCTCAAAAGGATGATAGAGGACATCCACGCTCTTCTCCTTTTCCAGCGCAATACCATCTGCTGCGAACATACCGTTTTCGTCCCTGAAGCGGTAAATGGTCTTTTTCCCGGGCAGTGTGGTTTTTGTTATATTTTCAGAAATTTTCAGGGAAGGTTTACCGTTAATCATTGATAATTTATATACTCCATCGAGGGCCCCTTCACCCTTCCCGGTAACCAGGGCTGTACCCACGCCAAAAGCATCGATTGGTGCACCCTGTTCCATCAGGCTTTTGATGACATATTCATCCAGCTGGTTGGAAGCTACGATCTGTACATCTTCCAGACCCGCCCTGTCAAGCATCTGCCGTGATCGCTTGCTCAAATAGGCAAGATCACCGCTGTCCAAACGGATACCGAGCAGTTTCTTTCCCTGTTTTTGCATCTCCAATCCTACCGTTATTGCATTTGGAACACCACTCTTTATCGTATCGTATGTGTCTACCAGGAGAATACAGCTATCCGGAAATTTTTCTGCAAATATCCTGAAAGCGGTTAACTCATCGGTGAAGGACTGGATCCAGGAATGGGCCATGGTCCCCGTTGATCCCAGTCCATAATGAAATGCGCTGTAAACATTGGATGTTTTGTCGAATCCTCCGATCACGGCAGCCCTGCTTGCCTGGATTCCTCCAAACCCCTGGGCACGGCGAAGCCCGAAGTCCATTAACAGTTTGTTACCGGCAACCTGTTTGATCCTTGCCGCTTTGGTCGCAATGAGTGATTCGAAATTTAACACGTTCAACAACAGGGTCTCTATCAGTTGAGTTTCAATGATGTTTCCTTCCACCCGTACACAGGGTTCATAAGGAAAAATAACTTCCCCTTCTTCAGGAGCGTAAATATCGGCTCCGAACCGGAAATCCTCCAGGTATGAAATGAATTCAGGATCAAATCCAATCTGCTTCAGGAAAACACAATCTTCCCGCCCAAAGCGGAAATCTTTCAACATGTCCAGAAGTTCCGCCAGCCCCGAAAACACCACGTATCCACCGTCATAGGGATAGTTCCGGAATAAATAATCAAACCCTGCCGGAGTATCCTTTATACCACTCTGGTAGTACCCCTGAGCCATGATCAGCTCATAGTGGTCAGTATATAATCCAATGTGTTGATTCAGAATTGGCACTTTTCAAGGATTAAATGATCAAATATTTACCGGTAAGGTAACGTTTGCTAAGATATTAAGACCCAAAAATATATATATATTGTTATATAGAAAAGAAAAGGCAGGGTAATCTCGTTTAAGAAAAAAAGAATATGAGACTGATGAACAACATATCTTATTTTAAATAACTTTATTATATTTCACCGGTTTTTACACTTCCAGCTGAGTTTAAAAAAAGGATCGGGTTCCCTGGTGAAGTAAAGAATGTCAATTATAATTTAACTGTACAAACAATTACTCAAACAGGATGTCTCTGACAAAAAGTCAAACTGAACAAGAGGCGTTAGAAGCTCTTGTTGACGAATGCATTAAGAAGCATGATAAATTCCTGATTGCCATTTTACAGGATATACAAAGACGGTACAATTATCTACCTGAACATATCCTGAGGGTGCTGGCGAAAAAGTTAAACATCACCATACGGGATGTATATGGAGTCGCCAGTTTTTACAAAGCGTTCAGCTTTAATCCCAAAGGGAAACACATCATCACCACCTGCACGGGTACAGCATGTCATGTACGCGGCAGTTCAAAGATCGTGGATGCTTTCTCTAATACATTGCGGATTAAACCGGGTGAAACGACCAAAGACAAGATGTTTACCCTTGAAACCGCAGCCTGCCTGGGTTGTTGTGCCATTGGGCCTGTTGTGGTTGTTGACGGTGATTACCTGCCCAAAGTAAAAACCAACAACGTCAAAAAAATTATTGACGAAACGAAAAACGGTATGGGTGGCATCATGGAGAAAGATGATAAGCGAATATTTCCAATTCAGGTTGTGTGCCCACAATGCAACCACAGTTTGATGAAACCGGAACATCCGATTGACGGTTATCCCTGTATCCATGTAACCATATCATTTCAACGCAAGCATGGGTGGTTGAGGATGTCTTCCCTGTATGGTAGCTTTAATATTGAATCCGAGCACGAGATACCGGTTGACACTGCAGTAAATTTCTTTTGTCCACATTGTCATGCTGAATTGGTTGGTAGTTCTACATGTCCTGAATGTAGTTCTCCGATGATCCTTCTGCTTGTACAAAATGGCGGGAATATTCAGATTTGCTCCCGGAGGGGATGCAAAGGACATATTTTGGATATTTAAAACTAAATCAAATCAATGAGGGAAATAAAATCAGTTGATGAATTATCAAGTTTCCGCAGAACTTTTACGGACACGCCTGAGGACAAAACGCCCTGTCTGGTAATTAGTGCAGGAACTTGTGGTCAGGCAAGTGGATCAAATGATATCATACGGCTGGTAAAAAGGCATATACTTGAACAGCAATTGCATGATCAGATTCGGCTTAGAATAACCGGTTGCCTTGGCTTTTGTGAGATCGAGCCGCTTATTATTGTTGAACCCAATAATTACGTTTATCCAAACATAAAGGCCGACGATGTCGCTACGGTAATAAATGCAGCAATAAAAGGTGAAGCAATTGAAACATTGCTTTACAAAGACAACGATACCCAAAAAATTTATCCTACTGTTGAAGAGATTCCGTATATCAAGTATCAAAAGCGAACCTTACTGGAGATCAATCAGAAGATTGATCCAATAAGGATTTACAATTACTTGAGCGCCGGAGGATATGCAGCATTTGAGAAAGTTATCTCAAACCCTGATTCCAATTGGATTATTCAAGAGATAATGGACTCAGGTCTAAGAGGACGTGGAGGAGCGGGTTTTGAAACCGGTAAAAAATGGAGATTTGCAAAAGATTCGACTGACACAACCAAGTATATTGTTTGTAATGCAGATGAAGGAGATCCGGGAGCGTATATGGACCGAAACCTTCTTGAAGGGAATCCGCATTCCATCATTGAAGGGATGATCATTGCCGGTATTGCTATAGGCGCAAGTAAAGGGTATATCTATGTCAGAGCTGAATATCCCCTGGCGATAAAACATACATCAATTGCACGAAGGCAGGCATATGAACTGGGATTTCTCGGTAAAAATATTTTGGAATCGAAGATCGATTTTGATATTGAAATTGTTCAAGGTGCCGGAGCATTTGTTTGTGGGGAAGAAACAGCACTTATCAAGTCCATCGAAGGGAAGATGGCACATCCGAAACAACGGCCTCCCTATCCGGTAAACCAGGGTATATTGGGACACCCTACCTGTATTAACAACGTCGAAACCCTGGCAAATGTGCCGGTAATCATCAGTAAAGGGGCTAAAGAGTACAAAAAAGTCGGGATTCCGGGTATACGGGGGACCAAGATCTTTTCCTTGGTTGGTAAAATCAAAAATACCGGCCTGGTTGAAGTTCCGTTTGGAACCACCATTCACGACATTGTATATAAAATAGGAGGGGGGGCACAGGGAGATGCCCGGTTGAAAGCGATACAAACCGGTGGGCCCTCGGGTGGTTGTATCCCGGAAAAGATGTTCAACCTGCCCATTGATTACGAAAGCCTAAGCAAAGCCGGATCCATTATGGGATCAGGGGGTATGATCGTAATGGATGAAAATACCTGCATGGTTGATATTGCACGCTATTTTACCGCATTCCTTCAGGAAGAGTCGTGTGGGAAATGTTCTGTCTGCCGGGAAGGTACACAGAGAGTAACCGAGATTCTGACCAATATCACACAGGGACTTGGGAAAATGCAGGACCTCAGCCTGCTTGAAGAGCTGGGAAGGGTTATGAAAGATGCATCCATGTGCGGACTGGGCCAAACAGCAGCAAATCCAATGCTGGCAACACTCCGGTATTTTAAAGAGGAATACATTGAACACATTGAAAAGAAGAAATGCAGGGCAGTGGTTTGTAAAGAGATCATTTCCTCACCCTGTCAATTTACCTGCCCGATCGATACCGAGGCGCCTGTCTATATCGCATTGATTGCACATAAAAGATATAAAGAAGCCCTGGAAATAATAAAAAAGGACAATCCGTTTGCTTCCGTCCTGGCAAGAGTATGCCACCATCCCTGTGAATCGAAGTGCAAGGCAGGTGAAGGGGGTGATCCCATTGCAATCCGGGATCTTAAGCGGTTTGCTACCGATTATGGAATACAACACAAATTGTGTCTGACTACCGATCCCGTCAAAAAAATCAATGGAATTAAAGTTGCCATTGTGGGTTCAGGCCCTGCAGGACTGACCTGCGGTTTCTATCTCTCGAAAAAAGGGTACGAAGTCACGGTCTTTGAAAAGGAAAATGTAATCGGTGGAATGCTTGCAATGGGAATCCCGGAATACCGGCTGCCCAGAGATATCCTGGAATACGATCTGGATTATATCAGAAGCTCCGGTATGGAAATAAAAACAAATGCTGCACTCGGCAAAGATTTTACCGTTGACAGCCTGTTTGAGCAGGGGTACAAAGCATTATTCCTGGCAACCGGGTCACACAAATCGTTGAACCTGGGTTTAAAGGATGAACATGTTGAGGGGGTTTTGCCCGGTATGAAAGCACTGTCATCATTGAATCTCGGAGAAAAAATCGAAATGGGGACAAAAGTTGGAATCATTGGTGGCGGTAATACTGCTGTGGATGCTGCCCGGCGCATCTTACGGGCAGAGGCATCGGAAAGTGTTGCCATGGTTGATACAGCAAGAAGAGTGTTGCGTACAACCAAACCCGAAAGCGTTACCATTTTCTACCGGAGAACCATGGATGAGATACCTGCCTATGAGGAAGAGGTAGAAGGTGCCCAGGAAGAAGGAATAACCATTGAATTCCTCACCGCCCCGAAACGGATCATTACCGAAGAAGGAAGATTAAAGGCGTGTGAATTCCTCCGAATGAAGCTGGGCGAGGTGGATGAATCGGGTCGAAGAAGACCGGTGCCGATAAAAGGCTCTGAGTTTACCGTAGAACTGGATACGTTGATCGTCTCCATTAGTGAAAGCCCCGATGTCTCATTCCTTCAGGATACCGGACTGGAATTTTCGAAATGGGATACGATCATCATTGACCCGGAAACCTGCCTGACAAAAAGACCCGAGATCTTTGCCGGGGGCGATGTGGTTACCGGACCCAATACGGTGGTTGATGCAGTGGCATCCGGTAAAACCGCTGCAGCGTCCATTGACCAGTACCTTACCGGAAAAGAAGTGAAGCGGGAATACAAAATTACCAGACCATCAAAATATGTTGAGCCCGTTGAGTTCTCAGAAGATGAAATGGATGAATTATTAACTACCGGGCGAACAAAAATGCCTGAACTTTCTCCTGAGAAGAGAAAATATAACCTGATCGAAGTATCTCAGGGATTACCGGAAGAGATGGCCATCCAGGAGGCAAAACGATGCCTCCGCTGTGAACTGGAAACAGAGGATGGAAAATTATTTCTGAAAGAACTTCAAGAAAAAAATGTAGTAAAGGAGGGACAAAAATGAATATAAGAATCGATGGAATACGTGTTGACGTCCCGGAGCATTTTACCATACTCGAAGCGGCGAGACATCTTGGTTTAGACATTCCAACGCTTTGTTATCATGAGGGTCTGTCACCCTGGGGAGGCTGCCGCCTCTGTGTCGTTGAAATCGGAGAGGGTGACCGAAAAAAGATGGTGACATCCTGTACCTACCCGGTTGAAGAAGGATTGGTTGTGCATGCCTCGTCGGAAAGAGTGGTAAGAGCCCGGAAAATGATCCTTGAATTGCTCATTGCCCAGTGCCCGACATCAAAAACACTGCAGGATCTTGCGTCAAAAATGGGACTTTCACAAGTAAGGTTTACACCCAAATGGGAAGACTGTATCTACTGTGGATTGTGTGTGCGAATTTGTAATGAACAGATGATGGGCAAAGCCATCGGTTTCGTGAACCGGGGAGATAAACTTAAAATCGATACCCCGTTTGATAAAGCATCGGATGATTGCCGGCGTTGTGGCGGATGTATGTACATCTGCCCTGCCTGTACCATGCGGTGCCCCGGTCCGGATCACGATATCGTATTGTGCAATGGTTGTTACAATGCCCTCCAGCCTACCTGTACTTCCAATGAAGATAATTACAATTGCTGGATGGGGTTGAAGTATGAATGCGGAACCTGCGTCCGGGATGAAGAATCAAATATAATTAAGTAAGTAAGAATAACCTTTTAAAATATCTTAACATGAGCTACGGAAAAATAAATGCATCGGCGGCTACCCTAACAAAAAACAGAACAGAAGATGCCATTGTGCCAGCGAGCGGAATGTGTGCAACCTGTATTGATGGTTGTATTGGTATGTGCGACATTGGAAAATCAGCCTACAGAGGGGCTGAAGTGATCTATCCTCAACCTTTCGGAATCATCTCTTCAGCTTCTGAAAAAGAGTATCCTGTTGACCTGTCACATTTTAGTATTATGGGAACATGCCGGGGTGCTTACGGAATTGAAGCCGATTCTGATAAAGCACTTTTTGAAAATGTTTCTATTGAACAAACCATAGGGCATGATAAGGGTATCAAGCTGAAGATGCCGGTTGTTATTCCCGGACTTGGATCGACAAACATTGCGAAAAACAACTGGGAAGGACTGGCTATTGGAGCGGCCATCACCGGTATCATGGTGACCATTGGTGAAAACGTGACAGGAATGGATCCTGAATCGGTAATAAAAAATGGTAAAGTTTCCAAATCACCCCAGCTGGAATACCGGATCAAGACATTTCAGAAATGGCAGCAGGATGGTTATGGAGGCATTGTTTTACAGGCCAACGTTGAAGATACCAACCTTGGTGCTCAGGAGTACGCCCTTCAGAAGCTCGGGGTGAAAATTGTTGAACTGAAATGGGGCCAGGGTGCCAAAGACATCGGCGGTGAGGTGAAAATTAAGGATCTGAAACGCGCCCAGATGTTGAAAGAAAGAGGGTATGTTGTTCTACCGGATCCGTTTGACGAAAGGGTGATCGATGCCTTTAACAAAAACGTTTTCCATGAGTTTGAACGGCACTCCAGGATGGGTATGGTCGAAATTGAAACCTTCATGAAACGCGTAGAACAATTGAGAAACGCAGGCGCCGAATATGTTTTCCTGAAAACAGGAGCCTACAGACCAAGCGATCTTGCACTGGCTGTACGGTGTGCCTCGGAGGCAAAACTTGACCTGCTTACCGTTGATGCTGCCGGCGGCGGAACGGGAATGAGTCCATGGAGGATGATGAACGAATGGGGCGTGCCACCCATTGAGCTGTGGTCGCTGTATTATAACTACCTCACCGAGTTAAAAAATAATAAGAAACACATACCTGCTGCTGCATTTGCCAGCGGTATTTCAATGGAAGATCAGATGTTCAAGGGACTGGCTCTTGGCGCTCCGTTTTTTAAGATGATCGGTATGGGAAGGGCACCCCTGGCAGCTGCCATGGTGGGCAAAAACCTGGGCTTAGCCATCGAAGATGGCGACCTGCCGGTTTACGTATCCCGGTTCGGCCGTTCCAAAGATGAAATTTTTGAGACAGCCCCTGAACTGAGGAAAAAATTCGGTGATAAATTTGACGACATTCCCACCGGTGCAATAGGCCTCTATACCTATATGAAACGGCTGAATCAGGGACTGCGTCAGATCATGTGCGGATCAAGGAAATTTGCACTGGAATACATCGACAGAAGAGATATCGCTGCATTAACCCATGAAGCGAGTGAAATAAGCGGCATCCCCTATATCATGGATTGCGATAAAGAAGAAGCCGCAAAAATCCTGAACTTCTAAGGAATTATAGGAGAAAAAGTGATTAAAGAGAAGGGCGAAGTTTTTGCCCTTCTCTTTTTATTATCACAAAAAATCAGGGTACGAACGATGCCCTCGTCGCTCGACTGTTCCGAAGGTCCGAAGGACTCATTGGGAGAATCGCTATGTGACAGCTCGGGCGACGAGTTCTTAATATCATCGGTCAAAAAGTGTGTGTCGGACCGTCTGACCCATCCGGGGTCTGACGGATTGCGGACCTTCCCATCGGTCAGACCGTGCGTATTTGCTGCTATGTAAGGGTGGCAAATCTTTGGTCCATGTAACAATTTCCTGTTGTATAATATCGCAGTTGGCTCGCCCCGGGAAATAGATCATTCTATTTGACGGAGCATATGGACAAAGCTTATTTCACAGGGTCCGTTAATATGCGCGGATCACTTAAATGGCTCAAAAGTCTATAAAATCGTCATTCTGAATATTGTTCAGAATCTCATCATAATGATAACCAGATATTTGAGATCCTGAAACGAGTTCAGTATGACTAAAAAATCGACTTTTGAGCTCCCTAGCCAACATTTGAATCCCAGGGAGTCGATTGTTTGATAATTTAAATAGCCCCGTTGGCCTGCCTTCCAGGCAGGGACGACCTGTTTTTAGAATGAACTTCATCATTCTTAATTCGTTAATCATTATTCGATATTCAGGTTGAAGTGAAGCTCAGTTTAAGCACTTGACTTTTCAAACGGAAATCCTTTCATGGACCGAAAAGATTTTGTGCATTCCGCCGGAAGCTAAGGTTGTTATTTCAATCAATTTGGCAGTTCCGGCGGTTTTATCGTGTTAACGCATACCCCGGGCTAAAGCCCAGGGCTATTTAAATATCGTCCCTTTGGGACTTCAGGTCTCATCTGTATATTTAGGCTTCATATTTTATTCGTCAGACGAACGTAAGTCGTCTGACGAAGCAGGAACCTACACCACCTCAATGGTAGAAGGTGGTTTGGTGGCGATGTTGTAGGTGACACTTACAATTCCGGGCACATTCCCGGTAATTTCAGTAGCCAGTTTCTCCAGGAGATCAAAGGATAAACGTGTTGGGGTAGCTGTACGGGCATCCACACTCTCCCAGCACCGCACCTCGATCTGCTGTCCGAAATCCCGTTTCCCGTCACGCATCCCGGTTACCCGGTCCTCGTGAAGGATAGCCATGTATTGAAATGCGCCGGTATCTTTCAACAACTGCTCAACGATCTCCGTGGCAGCCCGGACAACCTCCAGTTTCTCGCGGGTCACTTCGCCGATGATCCTCGCTGCAAGGGCAGGACCAGGGAACGGGATCCTTTCGAAAATCTCTTTCGGAAGGCCCGATGCCTCACCCACCTTACGCACCCCATCCTTTCGAAGCTGGATCAGCGGTTCGATGATCTGGTATCCGAATGCTTCCTGTGGATCGATGCCGAGCTGTTCAAATACATTATGCTGCCTTTTAATACCGGCAACCGTTTCATCGACATCGGTCAGGATGGTACCCTGTAAGAGGAATTTTGCACCACTTTCTCGCACGATCCTCCCAAATATATTCTTATAGAATGTTTGTGTGATTGCCTCCCGTTTCTCCTCGGGATCTGTAATTCCTGTCAGAGCCGACAGGAACTCCTCCCTGGCATCCACGATTTCAATTTCTACACCTACTTTTTTGAATGTTTCGGCAACCCTTTGCGGCTCGCCTTCACGCATAAGATTGTTATCTACAAAAACGGTTTTTAGCCGGTTGTCAAGTGCTTTATGCCCGAGCATTGTGACCACCGAAGAATCCACTCCTCCTGAGAGTGCATTGATGGCTATTCCATCCCCAACAAGCGTTTGTATCTCCTTGACCTTATCGCTGATGAATTTTTCCGGATCCAGATCCCGAACTGTTATTTCTTTAATCATGAATTAGCCTCCTGCTTTGATTTTATGAATGAATTTTTATTTTGATCTGGCATGAAAGGAAAACAAGTATTTAGGTTGTTAATGTAGAAAAAAAACAGTTGTCTCCGAACCATTCTTGAAAAGGTGTTGATAACTATTTTAGCAAAATCACGATGTGAATCTGAGTCACGCCGTGAGTATTCAGCTAAAGAATTCGTCAGACGAACTGCAGTCGTCTGACGAATGGTTGATATAGCTTTGACGATTGGTTCCCCCGTCGCTCCACTGCTCCGAAGGTCCGAAGGACTCATTGGGATAATCGCTATGCGACAGCTGGGGTGACGAGTTTTGATATCATCACTGGGAAATCCTTCCATGGACCGGAACTTTGCGATCTGCCAGTCTCCGGCGGTCATAGCCTTTGGCGACGGCTCGCTGGCGGATCGCGATCTCATGAGCCGGTATTGTGTGAATGCAAGTGGGAGGCGAGTAATACTCCAGGCAATCCGATAACGAAATATTTACTTTACAACCCTGCCTTGCCGGCATGCCGGTTGCCAAGCCGGATAATAGTCGACTCAGGAGAGTCGACCTACATTGTTTCAGGAATACTTAATTGGTAAGTTATTATGAGTAGTAGCAACTTGAGATCCTGAACTGGTTTCAGCATCTCCACATTTTGACAAATCTGCAGTTCACCGCCGGTTTTCATTTTTATCAAACCGAGGGTCTGTAAGATTACAACCCCTATCTGGATAAAAGACACAATTCTCCAACGGAGCAACGCAAAGATCAGTGAAGCAGACAGTTGAAATAGCCATTGAAATGACTACCTTTAACGAATAGATTTTATTTTAAAAATTCACCAACGGATGAAATGCATTCAGATCTCAATTATCCTGAGTTTTTTCATCATCATCTCTTGTCAAAACCATCAAAAGGAGAAGGCTATGGAAAGCGAAAACAAACCCGGTGGAATTGTATTTGTCCGGACAGCTAAACTCGATACGCTGAAAGATTTCTATCTTAATAAAGTGGGTTGTACACTCTGGCTCGACCAGGGAGGATGTACCATTTTTCAGCACGGAAATATGCTACTGGGATTCTGCCAGGGAGAAGAACCGGAACTGGAGGGAGTATTTACCTTTTTTTATACCGACAAGACACAGGTGGATTCGATGTATGAAAGGTTCAGGGAATCAGCCGATGGCCCTCCACGGGATAATCCCAGGTACCTCATCTACCACTTCTATGCAAAAGATCCCGAAGGGCGAAGCATTGAATTCCAGTATTTTATTAATGAGATTCCGGAGTTTTAACAATATAATTGTTAGTAGGTTAGTGGTTAGTGGTTTATTGTGTTAATTGGGAAAAAACCAGATCCTGGGTGCCCGTCCACAACTACGCTATAGCTTCATCTTGCGAAGCTGGGGGGCGGATAGAAAAAGGGCGAGAGGGGGAGACTTTGAGAGGGAGAGATGAAAGGAATATTGAAAAATGAGATTTACATATACCTGTGAAACGTCCCGTAGGGACTGTTAGGTAATAGGCCGGCAGGCAGGGGTCATTTTAATGGCTGCATTAAGAAGTAGCTAGAAAAATTCGTCCTGAAGGGACAAAAAGTTTAAATTGTTAATCCTTAAGTATCCCTTCGAAGGGGAATTGTATATCAATTCGAAATTCGAAATTCAACATTCGAAATTCGCAATTCACAACTTCATTTCCTTCCCTGAAACCACCACTTTCTCCACATCAATATCCCCGAATTTCATATCCAGAAACGGCTCACCTTTCTTCAATCCTACATTACCGAACCCGGTTTCCGTTGAGAGGAAGGAAGTGAAATCATCCCCGATCTTTGAATCGATAAAGAGAGTTTTATCGACGGCATCGTACCGCACACCGGTCAGTGACTGGAACATGGCATAACTGGCCAGTGCCCTTGCATACCAGTGTCCGCATTCAATCTCATCGAACGGATTTCTTATCCTCCCGTCGTACCTCTCACGGCAGGCACGAACAATATCGAGCCCTTCATCCACCTTTCCCTTCATCATGAGGTGGCCGGCAACCTGGTATTCAATCCCGGTCCAGACCTCATTGCTGTAAACAAAGGGAAGAGAAAGCTGATCACTTTTGGGCCAGGTACAAAGAAGCAACCCCCCTTCATTTCCGCAGGCGAAAGTCGGTCTCTGGGGATTGGGATGATCCCGCAAATCTTTTTTCAGGTTGTATTTATAAACAGATATCAGGTGACTGGTAATCATTTTTTCATTAATCACTTCATCCAGTCCACTGACGGATGCCAGCCACATACCCAGGATACCATCCGACAGGCAACCTGTTCCATACTGGTATTTTGGTCCTTCCTGTTTAAGTAACTCAAATGCTTCCGGTGTATAACTATGCCTTGCAGATTCCATTTCCAGCGTTGCATTCAATCCTTCCCATTTGATTTGCTGTATGAAGTACTCTCCGTTATATAATTCAGATTCCATGTATTTTTTACCTTTTTCAAGAAGTTCCCTATAGAGCTCAGCCGGTTCATTCATGGCTTTACTCATTTCAACAAATGCAGTAAGTGCTCCCAGGTAAAAGCTTGAACACATTCCGTCAGGACCCCAGAACTCGATATCATATGTATTGTGATGGGGTTCTTCCAGCACACCTTTGTGCCTTGGATCCCAGATCTCAATGCAGTAATCGAGGCTCTGTTTAACTTTTTGGTACATTTTTTTCATCCATTCCGTATTTCCTGAGATCCGCCAGTCGCGGTACACTTTCATAATTCCCCCGAGCTGTCCGTCCGATGCGGCATGAAACGTATGGGTTACGGGTCTGATGGGGAGGTTGGACCGGAAGGTCTGATGACCCTCTTCATTCTGACTTACAAAGAATTCGGTTTCCCGCAAGGTTCGTTCCAGGGATGGAAAGAGGTGGGGAATGGCCTGTGCATAGTTCCAGACGTGGGTGCAGGAACCATGACAGCAGCCCCAGTTATCGCTGCATCCTTCGTAATTCCAGAGGCGACCATCGTGCTGACGCAGGACAGTGGGAGATTTCAGGATGGTGAGGTTTGCCGAGATGGCTTCCATGACTTCAGGGGGCAGTGTCGAAGCGTATAAAGCGTCTGAAAAAAGGCTGCTGTTTTGCCTGAGGTTATCATAGTTTTGTTGCCAGTAGGTGATCACTTCCTCAATGGATCCGAACCGGCTTGCATACCAGGGTTTATAATACTGGTTCACTGCGATATCCACACCTGCCAGATCAATGCCTTCCGGGGAAGTGACAATCCAATCACCGTATGTATTACCTTCAAAATCGTGGAGTACGGTAACCAAAGAACTGTTTTTCGTTCTTTCCAGTGCTTCCGACGGATCATCACACAGGGTGATCTGATCCACGTTTATATGACCCCATCCACCGGTCTCCTGGTCGATAATGGTGATACGGGCTGATTTGTTTTTGAATTCCGACACATCCCACGTCACGGGAAAAAGTGTTTCATTGTTCTTTCCGGTTGCGGTGCGTACAGTTTTATCCCCGACGACCAGGTTGATGCAGGTGGTCCGGGGAAAGTTACCCCCTCCGATAAGGAATTTGATATATTTCCTGTTGATTTTGAAATCGGGAGAAGTTAAGGTGCCGGTCAGTCCGTCCCCTGAAGGATCATACGTATTCACCAATCCCTCACCAATGTATCCGTTGACCATCTGCTGGTTTGGGGCAGTCCCCGCTGAAGGTGATTTTCCAAAAGCAGAGCCGGTCGGCGTCGGGTCCGTTCCGTACTGGACGATAGAATTCGGTACATACCAGGCAAACATCAGGCATATGGTTTTTTCGCCATCCGGCTCGAGGGTGAATGGCACGAAGAGTGATGCTCCGGGGGCATCCTGCCCGACAGGATCGTTCCGTACGGCTTCTCCTTTTTCAATGGTATTCCATGCCATGGTAAGCGGGTCCCACCAGCCACCTCTGAACCAGCAGTGGTTTACAACCGTGTGGTTGTCATCCGTAAAGACAGCGAAATCACCCAGGTGTTCAGGATGTTTTTTGTTCCCATCCTGGTGAAGGATGAAGCCATTCTGAGTGGGCAAAATGGCAGAAGTGGATGTGATCTTCATGAAGTTACGGGAATTCCAGGAAAAAAGTGCTTCGATGGGCTCTCCTGTAAGATTTCTGAAGGTATACTCAATGGATGCTACGGGCAGGCTGGAGTTGTTGTCGTCCCTTGGTGTAAAGGGGCTCCACGCGGTAACGGAAACATCCAGAGGGATATCCTGATCTTCAAGCTTCAGGTGTGCAAACGGAAAATGTGCCAGGAATTTCGATGTTTCAAACCGTGGCAGTCCGAAGCTTGTTCCGCCCAGACCGTTCCCCGTATTCTCCCTGCCAAAAAGCTTCCACCCGGGAACCTGCCCTTGGAGTACCTTCGCTCCGTTTTTGTATCCTTTGACCGAAATGGCAGCAAAGGCGCATGGCTCGTTGAATATCTCGGGCCTGTTTCGAACGGATAGATGCGATAGGGCACCTGATCCTTCGATACAGAACATGCCTGCCCCCATACCGCCCAGGGGGAATGCAACATGGTTCAGATACTCCCCACGATACCAGTCATTGAAGTCCCTGATATCGCGTACAGTGGATTGTCCGATGAGTAATGTTGGAATAAACCCAAGTAGAATAAGGATTGTTATTTTTTTTATATACATGGTTTTATAAGGATTGATTATTGGATAGTTAAAGATAAACAAATAAAAAAAAAATTGTAACTTGTAAAGAATTAATAGCTTAGATCAATAACGTACCGATTAAAGATTGAATCAATCATGAGACCGTTTATTTCATTTGTTTTATGTTTGTTTATTTATCACGGCGAAGGGTATGCCCAGTATGATTTTCTGGCTGACATGGAGAAAGGAATGGTAAAAGTTGGTAACCGGTTGTATGCATCCAAGTACGAGATCTCAAACAGTCAGTACAACATTTTTTTCAATTACCTTATTGAAAACAATAAAACACGGGAATTGGAAATTGCCTGGCCCGATACGTCACAGTGGATGCAGGCTGGATCGGAATACATGCCCCTGGCAAGGGTCTATCGCTGGTATCCATCCTACGCGGACTACCCTGCCCTGAATATTTCTTATGAAGCGGTATTGCTCTTTTGCGAGTGGTTGACGGAACAGTATATGGCCTACCCGGACAGGATCTTTGAGAATATCAGGTTCCGTTTACCAACCGAAAAGGAATGGATGAATGCCGCCCGGGGCGGGATCGCAAAAATTGTCTATCCCTGGGGTAGTGATCGGGTGATCAATGATGAAGGTGAATCGTTGTGTAATTTCTGGCGGCAGGAGAGGGAAGAGACAGTTGAGACCGGAGAACTTACAGCCACACTTCAACCGGTAAAATCCTACTTTCCAAATGGCTTCGGACTCTACAACATCAGTGGTAATGTTGCTGAGATGACTAACCGGCGCGGTATAGCCAGTGGAGGCAGCTGGCGAAGCAGTGCTGAGGAAGTACGGATCGATGCAACACAACCGTATGAAGGCCCTTCCCCGTTTGTCGGCTTCCGCATCTTTATGGATGTGATGGATGAGTAATTCAAGATAAAAGATAAAAGTAAAAAGTTCAAAGTACAGAGTTCTCCAAGGTTTCGGAGTCCCTTGGACAAGGTACAGAGTTGAGAGTGATGAGTAAAGGTACTCGGTCCTGGTTGCTCGGTGCTGGGTAAAAAAAGAAATGAGAGATGAGAATTGAGGGGTGAGTCCTGCCTTCTTCGCCAGTCGACGAATATGGCGGGCGGGGAGTGAGAAATGAGACGGAATGGACAGTGTGACGATGAGATGAAGAGACTGAGAGAGGAGTATGCAGTACGCAGTCCACAGTGAGAACTTCGTCAGACGACTTCCGTTCGTCTGACGAATAAAGGCAACATCAAAGGGAAATCGTTACATGAACCGGAACGCTCCAGGCGATAATAATGAATAAACTATTACCACGATCTGTCAGCACACACACCTTCCCACAGTCGCCCACCTGCATGTGAACCCCATTTAACGATCTTTTTTTAGCAGATCCCCCCTCACCTCGAACGTTCTCTCTATTTTTTCTTTTCCAAAGGGATTTCCATGCCCAGGGTAAAAGGTATGAACATCGGATTCGAGATAAAATTTCCAGGTATTGAACAAAGTGGGAATATTCTCTGCGAAACCCGGCAGGATGGTCCTTTTGATTGGAGGATAGTTAAAACAGTTATCCCCCACAAACGCTTTTCTGTCATCAAAAAAAAGTGAGACGGACCCGATGGAATGCCCCGGGGTGTGAATAACCCTGGCATCATGACCGTATTCTTTCAGGGATGTTTCCCCGGTAATTTTAATATCCGCCTCAACCGGTGGAAATTTAAGCTTAATTCCCCGTTTTTGCCCCATCTTTGAGATGAACCGGTAAAGGGGAATTGTGCCGTTTGGGACATCAACGTATCCCCTGGCTAACCATTCCGACTCAGCTGAATGTACCATTATTTTCGCTCCGGTATACTCCTTAATTCTGCGGAGGTTCCCGACATGATCAGCATGAACATGAGTAAGGAGAATGAGTTGGATATCGGTCGGACCGATCTCTTCCCTGTGCAGCCATTTTCTAAACGAATTAAAATGTCCTTTGCTTCCGGCATCAACCATCAAATATCCTTTCTTTCCCGGAATAAGGTAGACATTTGAGCTTCCAAGCTTCTGGCTAATGATTCGGTCTGGCATGTTTAAAACATAGCATTAATGGTGGAGTAAAACTAATAAAAAAGGACGAAGATTATTGAAGCTATGGTAGATGAATTGGTGCTGGTTACTCAGTACTCGTTGCTCGGTTAAAGAAAGAGGTGAGAAATG
>CAZTES010000042.1:0-18624 GCA_964612275.1 uncultured Rikenellaceae bacterium | reverse complement strand
ATGAAAAAACCGCCCTGCTCCGCCAGGAACCCAATAAACTGGATGAATTGTTGCACCCGGTATTTGATACAAAAGCAATCTCCCAGGCTACCCTGCTGGGTAACGGATTACCGGCTTCACCAGGAGCAGCTACCGGACAGATCGTGTTTTTTGCTGATGAAGCAAATAAATACCCTGCTTCCATTCTGGTCAGGATTGAAACATCACCGGAAGATCTCGAGGGAATGAATATTGCAAAAGGCATCTTAACAGCACGGGGTGGCATGACATCGCATGCGGCTGTTGTTGCCCGTGGTATGGGTAAATGCTGTGTCTCCGGTGCCGGAAATATTAAGATCCAATATAAATCGCGCACGTTGGTAGCCGAAGGAAAAACATTTAATGAAGGGGACTGGATCTCCCTCAATGGTTCTACTGGTGAAGTATACGAAGGTAAGCTAAAAACGATCGATCCTGAATTGAGCGGGGATTTTGTAGAACTCATGGAACTGGCTGATAAGCACACGAGAATGTATGTCAGAACCAATGCAGATACGCCAAAAGATTCGAAGATCGCACGGGAGTTTGGAGCCCGCGGGATCGGTCTTACCAGAACCGAGCACATGTTCTTTGAAGGCGACCGGATCAAAATCATGCGTGAAATGATCCTTGCCGAGGATGAAAAGGGAAGAAGAAAAGCACTGGAAAAACTCCTTCCCATTCAGAGAGCTGATTTTGAAGGAATTTTTGAAGCCATGCATGACCTGCCGGTGACCGTGCGGCTTCTTGATCCACCCCTGCATGAATTTGTTCCCCATGAAGAGGAGAACCAGCAGGAGATGGCTGACGAGATGGGAATTAGCATAGAGGAGATTAAATCAAAAGTAGATTCGCTTCACGAATTTAACCCGATGTTAGGTCACAGGGGGTGCCGTCTCGGAAATACCTATCCCGAAATTACCGAAATGCAGGCAAGAGCGATCATTGAAGCAGCCCTAAACCTCAAAGCAAAAGGCATTAAAGCGATTCCGGAAATTATGGTTCCTCTTACCGGTACACTGGAAGAGATGAAATTGCAGGAAAAAATCATCAGAGATACCATTCAGAAGGTGTTCGAAGAGCGAAATGACACCCACGAATACCTGGTTGGAACCATGATCGAAATACCAAGAGCTGCATTGACAGCGGATAAAATCGCCGAATCGGCTGAATTCTTTTCCTTTGGAACCAACGATCTTACTCAGATGGGATTTGGTTATTCAAGAGATGATGCCGGTAAATTCCTTCCCGTTTATATTAACAAGGGAATCCTGAAGAATGATCCGTTCCAGATCCTTGACCAGGAAGGGATCGGGCAACTGGTTGAGATGGGAACAAAAAAGGGCAGGCAAACAAGACCTGATCTGAAAGTCGGTATTTGTGGTGAACACGGAGGGGAACCAAATTCGGTCGAATTCTGCCACAGGGTCGGTATGGATTATGTCAGTTGTTCACCCTACCGGGTGCCCATTGCCCGACTTGCTGCAGCACAGGCTGCAATTAAAGAGAAGCCTTAAGATCGAATCCTGGACGATATTTCTATCCTGGATAATAAATCTTTGCCATTATGCAACTGGTTTATCAAATCCTGATGATTCTTGCAGCCTATCTGCTTGGAGCTATTCCTACATCAATCTGGATCGGAAAGCGCTTTTACAACATCGACATCCGGGAACATGGCAGTGGAAATGCCGGAGCGACCAATACCATCCGGGTCCTCGGCTGGAAACCCGGAATTCCCGTTCTGCTGTTCGATATTTTTAAGGGATGGCTCGCTGTTAATCTTATCTATTTTTCCCGGTTCTATTCACCGGAATCCGACGCGTTTGTGAATTTCCAGATCCTCCTCGGGGTGTCTGCAACGCTTGGGCATATCTTTCCTGTTTATGCCCGGTTCAAAGGGGGCAAAGGGGTATCAACCCTGGTTGGTATCGTGCTTGCCATTGATCCACTGACAACCCTTATTTGCTTCTGTATTTTTGTCCTGATCCTGTTGATCACAAAATATGTATCCCTCAGTTCATTGATTGCGGGAATATCATTCCCAATTTTGGTAATTCTTGTTTTCAGGACATCCATAATTTCCTTAATCATCTTTTCGGTGTCCGTTGCCATACTGCTCATTTTTACGCACAGAAAAAACATCATAAGGCTCCTGAAAGGAGAAGAATCGAAAGCAGACTTTCTCAGGATCCGAAGGAAAAAGCAGGATGGGGATAAGAATTAGGCGAATGGATGCTGCAATGTTCAGGTAACCGGAATTTATATCTCCTTCTTGATAAATTCGCGGAGATTAGAAGAAGTCAGTCCTGTAGTGATTTCCCCCGTTTTGCAAGCAGAAATATCCCCTGTCTCTTCCGACACGACAATAACAATAGCATCCGTTTTCTCTGACATACCCAGGGCAGCACGGTGTCTTGTACCAAAGTTTGCCGGAAGGTAAATGTTTTCAGAAATCGGCAGTACACACCGTGCAGCATGAATTTTTTCTCCGATGATGATTACGGCACCATCATGCAGGGGACTGTTTCTGAAAAAGATCGATTCGAGAAGTCTGCTTGATGTTTCGGCATTCAGGATATCCCCTCCTTCCGTTATGGTCGACAACTCTGATTTCCGGCCAATAACGATCAGCGCCCCGGTTTTCGACACACTCAGGTTCTCGCATGCTGTAACAATCGCTTCAATATTGATACTGGAACTTGTTTTCAGGTTCACAGAGAAGAGGCTTTCGAGTGTGAAATTCCTCCTGGAAAGATACCGTGTACCGATGATCAGTAAAAACCTTCTGATCTCCTGCTGGAAAACAATGATCAGGGCGATCACTCCAACACCGATTACCTGCCCGAGAATGGACCCGATCAGCTCCATGTTTAATGCTTTCACTACCAGCCACAGGAGATATACGGCAAAAACAGCGAAAAAAATATTGATTGCCACGGTTCCCTTTATCAAACGATATACCTGATATAAAAGCACAGCAACCAGCAATATATCGATGATGTCCAGAATACGTATGGTAATAAATGCAGGAACCATAAATTGAATCAGTTGATAAACAAATGTAACAAATAATTGATCACTTTGCCCACATCATTTCTGTGATTCCTTCAATTTTTCGACCAGGGCAATCGCCTCCATCGCCTCTTTAACATCGTGTGCCCGGAGAATGTCAATACCTTTCAACAGGGCAATAGTATGCAGTACCGTTGTTCCATTCAATGCTTCATCCGGAGTGGTACCAAATAATTTATAGATCATTGATTTCCTCGAAAGGCCAGCCATTACCGGCAATTCCAACATGTTAAACGATTCGAGATTAGCCAGCAGTTCATAATTATGGTCAAGTGTTTTTCCAAAGCCAAAACCAGGATCCACGATAATATCTGCCACACCGAGAAGCGATAATGCCTGAATTTTTTCAGAAAAATAGTGCATGATCTCCCGCGTAACATTTTCATAAGTCGGATGGTCCTGCATGTTCACAGGGGTCCCTTGCATGTGCATGATGATGTAAGGAACATGAAGATCCGCGATTGTATCGAACATTTCTTTGTCCATGCCACCCGCTGAGATATCGTTGATCATGTCCACTCCGTATTCCCTGACCATCTCACGGGCAATACCTGCCCGGAATGTATCGACTGACAGGATGGTTTCCGGATACTTTTTCCTTATCTGTGTTACAATGGGTTTAAGTCGGCTGCATTCCTCCTTTTCGGTCAGGTGCTGTGCACCCGGTCTGGATGAGTAAGCACCGATATCAATAAAGGCTGCTCCTTCTGAAACAAGTTCTTCTACACGCTTCAAAATGTGATCCTTACGCTGATACCTTCCTCCATCATAAAAAGAGTCAGGGGTGATGTTCAACACACCCATGACGGTTGGTCGTGAAAGGTCAAACAAACTACCACGAATATTGAGGGTGCGCTTTTTCGAAAAAAATGTATCTTTAAAATTCATTTACGCAATTTACAATTTAGTACAAAAATAATAAAAGAAGGAGAACTCCTCTGTTTAGTGACATCGGTAAAGATATATACATTTCATGAGTTTCATTGTTATCGAAGGCCTGGATGGGGCAGGAAAATCAACCCAGATCAAATTGCTTCAGGATTATCTGGAAACGAGGAAAATCGGTTTCAGGTACCTCCATTTCCCAAGGACCGGTGCTCCCCACTATGGTCGTTTGATTGCTCGCTTTCTCCGGGGAGAATTTGGAGATATCCATTCGGTAAATCCATACCTTGTGGCCCTGATATACAGCGGTGACCGTACCGATGCATCAGCAAGTATTACATCATGGATTGAAGATGATTATCTGGTAATTGTTGACCGGTATGTTGATTCAAACATTGCATTTCAGTGCGCAAAACTGGATCAGACAGAAGAAAAGGAAGAGTTGCGTAACTGGATCCTCTCTTTTGAGTATGAATACAACAAGATCCCGAAACCCGATCTTGTTCTGTTTCTTGACGTGCCATCTCAATTTACCAGGGAAAAACTTACCAGGATCAGAACGGGGGGAGACAGGGAGTATTTGAACGGTCGGCCGGACATCCATGAAGAGAACCTGCAGTTCCAGGAAAAAGTGAGAGAGATGTATCTTTCCGAAGCAAACAGGAACTCCCGTTTTCATGTGGTCGACTGTTGTGGTAAAGGATCATCCATCCTGCCACCGGAAGAGATATTTCATAAAATACTGGCTTTGTTACAACAGCAAAACATTGTATAACCACATAAAGGAGTCAAAATCTAAAATATGAAAGTCGTACGCATTCTTTGTCGAATCAGTGTTGGCATTGTATTTGTTTTTTCCGGTTTCGTGAAAGGGATTGACCCGCTTGGATCTACCTACAAATTTCATGATTACTTTGTTGCTTTCGGGATTGATTTTCTGAATCCCATTGCCCTTCCCCTGGCAATACTTCTCTCCGCAACCGAATTTACCATTGGGATATCCCTGCTTTTTGGATACAGGCCTAAATTGGGTGCCTGGGGAGTTCTCATCTTCATGGGTTTCTTTACACCACTCACGCTGATCCTGGCTATAACCAACCCGGTGTCAGATTGTGGTTGTTTTGGCGATGCCATCGTGCTGACAAATTGGGAGACATTCTATAAGAACTTGGTCTTACTGGTTTTTGTAATGGTGGTCTTCTTAACCAGGAAAAGGTACAAACCGGTTTACTCCTCGCTTACTGAATGGGGGATTGTGGGCACTTTTTTCCTGCTGTTCACTTTCCTCTCGATATACTCCTGCCGGCATTTGCCCTTTCTGGATTTTAGACCCTACAATATCGGTGCCTATATTCCTGAAAAAATGGAGATCCCTGATGGAGCTGCAACCGCTGAATATGAAACAATCCTTATTTATGAGAAGGATGGAGAACAGAAAGAGTTTACTATGGATGATTTTCCCTGGCAGGACTCTACCTGGGCATTTGTGGACCAGCAATCTTTTCTTATTCAAGAGGGATACACACCACCAATTCATGACTTTGAGATCATCTCACAGGATGGTTACAATATAACGGACCAGGTATTTTCAAACCCTGAATACTCCTTCCTGGTGGTTTCAGACAACATGTCAAATGCTAACCGCGAAGGATTGGAAAAGGCAAATGACCTTGCCCTTTATTGTGCCGTGAACAATTTCCCGTTTTATGTACTGACTTCAAGCCTGACATCAGAGGTCAATAACCTGAAACATGAACTTAATCTGAATTTTAACATTTTTAATACCGATGAAACAACCTTGAAAACCATCATCCGGTCTAATCCGGGTTTTCTGCTGATCAAGGAGGGTGTCATCCTGGGTAAGTGGCATCATCGGGATTTCCCGGGCCCGGAAGAATGGAACGGTCTTTCCCAGGCACAACTTCTTGAAAAATATGCACAAAATCTAGAAATATCAAGGAGTTACAATCTACTGCTGATGGCATTCCTCGGGGTTGCACTCTTTGAAATCATACGGAGGAATATCTGGCGGATAAGTAAAACAAAGACCTGATCCGATTCATAAAACCCAACAAACGAACACTTATAAACGCAATCTAAAAACCATGAGAAAACAAATCGTAGCCGGGAACTGGAAAATGAACAATGCTCATAAAGAAGGACTTGAACTTGCCGGCAGGATAAATGAATTGTTGAAAGAGAAGGGTAAAAAGGAGGCTGATGTTATCCTTGCCCCCCCCTATATCTTTTTGTCAGGTATCATGAAGATAATAGATCCCCAGCTCATTTCAGTGGCAGCCCAAAACTGTGCCAGTGAAGAAAAAGGAGCATTCACTGGTGAAATTTCTGCCGAAATGGTTGCTTCGACAGGGGCAACTCATGTTATCATCGGTCATTCGGAAAGGAGAACTTATTTTGGTGAAGATGACAAGACGCTAAACAAAAAGGTAAACATCGCCCTGAAAAACAACCTTTATCCGATTTTTTGTTGTGGTGAGGTCCTCGCCCAGCGGGAAAAGAGTATTCATTTTGAGGTAATCAATAAGCAGCTGGAAAACGGTCTCTTTACTCTAGACCACTCCACGTTTTCCAGGGTTATCATCGCCTATGAACCGATTTGGGCTATTGGGACGGGGGTTACCGCCACACCGGAACAAGCACAGGAAATGCATCAGTATATCCGTGGCCTGGTTGATGAAAAATATGGCCATTCCATTTCAGAGGAATTGACTATCCTCTATGGGGGAAGCTGTAAACCTTCCAACGCGCATGAGCTGTTTAATAATCCGGATGTTGATGGCGGACTAATAGGCGGAGCATCACTGGTAGCCGAAGATTTTGTTTCAATCATTTATTCTTTCTGACCGGCTCCTCAATTTGACGTTTTCCTAATGGGAGTATTGCAACCTAAAAAACCAATGAATTACATTGAGTTGAGGGTGCAATTCGCAAATGATCAGTTTCATAAAATCTTCGGTTGGTTAATATCTCATCCGATTACTTTTTGGTTGGCAGGAGTAGTGTTTATATATTTATGATTTCAAGATTGGAATGATGACAAGACGTTTATTAATAACAGGCGTACTTATCCTGGTATCCGGATTTTCAGTACTCTATTCACAGCAACTCAGTTCATTCTCTGAAGATCCTGAAGCGTTTATCGAGGAGGTGAATCTGTTTATGGGCACAAGATTGAATGAGGAGACACAGCAGGAGCTTGCCAACTTCCAGCATTTCTGGCTTTCCGGGGTGTTCTCAGTGGAAGAGCAATTGCGAATTATCCGTATCTCAAATGCTTTTTTATCGCGCCGGGCCAGACCTGTCCCTCATTTCATCCATTATCTTTCAGCCCTTTTTCACTTCAAACAGATCAACCATGACCAGGCAAGTTACGACGCATGGGAATCCGGACTGCTCTCTCTTATTAGTGACCGCAGGGTACAGCTAAGAGAAGTTGACCGCCTGCTGAAAATCACGATCTGGATGTTATCCGAAAATACACTGTTTCAATCTTCTGTCGTCCGGTGGGTTGCTACCGCAGACGATTTTCGTTTCCATCATGATTCCACCCTCTTTGTCTCGTTCGATAAAACGGATTTGATCTGCTATGCTCAAAGGGACAGCGGTACACTCACACAAACTTCCGGAACCTTTAACCCGGTAACGACAGAGTGGGAAGGGAAAGGAGGAAAGGTGAATTGGATCAGGGCAGGGTTCGATGAGGCAAATGTATTTGCCGAATTACTTGATTACAAAATCGATATGACAAAATCACAATACCGTGCCGATTCCGTTTATTTTACAAATTCATTCTATTTCAGTGAACCCCTTCTGGGTGAACTGGAAAACAAAATTACCAGGGTAACAACTCCCCAAAGAGCAATCTATCCCCGATTCAATTCCTATACAAAACGGTTTGTTATCGATGAGATTTACGATAATGTGGATTTTGAAGGGGGGGTGTCGATGCAGGGAGCGAAAATGAATGGTTCGGGTGACCAGTACGAAAATGCCTTGCTTAAATTTTACCGGAACGATACCCTCTTTATGAAGGTGGGGGCCCAATTCTTAGTGTTCATGAGCGATCGCGTATCCAGCATCAATACGGAAATAACCATTTATCTGCAGGATGATTCAATCTATCACCCGAGGATAGCCTTGATTTACAATGTTGAAGACCGGGAATTATCGCTTTACCGGACTGACGACGTTATGATGCGAACTCCCTATTTCAGTTCCTATCACAGCCTCGACATGGATTTTGAACTGCTGGAATGGAAAATTGACGAGCCCATCATCAAATTCACAATGGCAAAAGGGGCAGCCCTGGGACAGGCGACCTTTGAATCGAGTAATTTTTTTAATGAGAATCATTTTTACAGGATCCAGGCACTGGATGCAACCCATCCCCTGGTCATTCTGCAGAAATTTGGTGAATATTACTACTCCGACGAGTATCCCGTTGAGGAATTGGCAAAATTCCTGCAAAAACCCACACCACAAATCATACAGCTGTGTATCCGGTTATCCACCGATGGGTTTGTCTATTTTGATGAGGAATCGGTTGAAGTAACTTTGAAACAAAAATTGCACGATTACCTGGATGCCTATGCAGGGAAAATTGACTATGATGTCATCGATTTTGTTTCCAATACTACGGCTCCGCTCGAAAATGCATCGCTCGATCTGCGGAACATGGAATTGACCATTAATGGGGTGCCAGAGATCCATATCAGTGATTCGCAGAATGTGGCAATTTACCCCCGGGAAGAAAAGATAGTCCTGAGGAAAAACAGGAATTTTAGTTTTGACGGGAAAATCCAGGCCGGGTTATTTACCTTCTTCGGAGAGGATTTTGCTTTTGACTACGATACTTTCAAGATCAACCTTAACAACATCGATTCGTTAAGTATCGCTATCCAGGAAGAAGCGCATGACCAATACGGTTATCACTTTGTTTCAGAAATCGAGAACATCATTGAATTAATTACAGGTGAACTCCTGATTGACGATCAGCAGAACAAGTCAGGACTGACCAGCTTCCAGGAATATCCTATTTTCAGAAGCAATCAAAATTCCTACGTATATTATGAGAACAGCCCCGGGCTTGACAGCATCTATCCCCGGGATAGCTTTTATTTCGAGCTGGAACCCTATACCGTTTATCATCTTGATAGATTTACCAAAGAGGATGTTGCCTTCAAGGGTCGGTTTGAAAGCGGGGATGTGTTTCCGACCATAACTCAAACTCTCGTGGTCCAGGAAGATAATTCGCTTGGCTTTGAAGTGGTTGTTCCGGAAGAAGGGATTCCAATCTATGGTGGAAAGGGCTTGTTCTACGATAATATTGACATGAGTAACAAAGGATTGAGGGGGAAAGGAAAACTCACCTATCTCAGCTCCATCACACAGTCGGAGAATTTTATGTTTTATCCCGATTCCATGCACGCAACAGCCACTGGTTTTCAAATCACCAAATCAGAAACGAATGATCTCTTCCCCATGGTCCAGGCTGAAAACGTGGCAGTAAAGTGGTATCCAAATGACGAAGAATGGCTTACTGAAAAAATTGATAAAAACATTACCATGTTTGACGAAGGGATCAGCCTTAATGGATCCATTCGGATGAACCCAACCGGGCTGGCAGGTTCCGGGACAATGATTATGCCGGATGCTAACCTGGCTGCAAAAAGCTTCAATTACGGAACAAACAGCATCGTTACCGATACCGCGGATTTCTTCCTGAAATCAATGCGGACAGATGGTTACTCCTTTATTGCCGAAAACGTAAGTTCCCAAATAGACTTCCAGCTGGGGAAAGGATTATTTTCCTGCAATACGGATACTTCCCTTGTGAAATTTCCTGAAAATGAGTATGTAAGCACGTTGAATTATTTCAACTGGAATATGGAAGTAGAAGAACTGGCAATGGGGAAAAAAGAGAAACGCTCCAGGGAAATGATATCCGAATATGACTCCATTCAACTAATGGATGCAAGGCTGGAACAACCAACCTTCGTGTCCATTAATCCCAGACAGGATTCCCTTGGATTTGTCACCGATTCAGCAATTTTTAACCTGAGAGAAAATCTTATCACGGCATATAATGTGAATTTCATCGAAGTGGCTGATGCACTTGTTTTTCCATATGAGGGGAAAGTGGATATTGAAAACCGGGCACAGATCAGAACCCTCGAGAAGGCAACCATCATGGCCAACCAGAAACACAGAATTCATTCAGCCAATGTTAATATCCTGAACAAAAACGATTATACTGCCTCGGGTGTGTATAACTACATCGATGAAAATCAAACCGTACAAATGATCGAATTCGATAACATCCTGGTTCATGAACCAGGATATACCACTGCCCAGGGCAGTATCATCGAATCGGAGAATTTCACCCTGAATCCGGCTTTTGAATACATTGGTGATGCGAGTCTTGATGCCAGGAGAGAATTTCTGACCTTTACAGGTGGAGCACGCATCGTCCATAACTGTGGAAATCTGGAACGAAAATACATAAAATTCACAGCAGAGATTGATCCCGAAAACATAATGATCCCGGTTCCTACAGAGCCCAGAGACATAAATAACAACCGAATATTCAACGGTCACTTCATTAGCAACGACTCCACCCACATATATTCTGCACTCCTCTCAAGACGGAAGATTTACAGCGATAATCCCATATCCACCGCTGAAGGATTTATCTTTTTCGATCAGGGGTCAGGCAAATATAAAATTAGTAGCCGCGAGAAGCTGGCGGATGAAAACAACACTGGAAATTTATTAACATTCAACACGAACTCATGTGAATTATTTGGAGAGGGGAAACTGAATCTTGCTGTTGACTATGGTCAATTCTCGATGACCAACGTGGGTAACATAAACCATAACCTTGTATCCAATGTTTCCGAACTGGAATTGATCATAGGGCTCAATTTCTTTTTCCTCCCGGAAGCATTTACCCTGATGGTAAATGAGATTGATTCAATGCCAACTCTTGAAGGTGCTGACCTTGGCAAATTAAGCTACAGAAAAGGAATAGAAGAGATCATCGGGAAAGAGAAAGCAAGAGCCCTCAGGGAAGAGACGAATCTCTATGGCAGGGTAAGCGAACTGCCTCCTGAATTGCAATTCACTATTCTGCTGACCCACGTTAACCTGGTTTGGAATGACGCAACCAGTTCCTACCAATCTGTCGGTAAGATAGGCATCGGGAACATCCTGAATACCCAGCTGAATGTCATGGTTGATGGGCACCTGGAAATACAGAAAAAACGAAGTGGAGACCTGTTTGATGTCTACCTGCAAATGGACGATAACCACTGGTATTACTTCAGCTACTCCAGAGGTGTACTTCAAAGCAGCTCATCGAACAGAGAGTATAACCAATTATTAACCAGTTTAAATGAGAATCAGCGCCGGTTGAAGGTGAAAAGCGGGGAAACATCCTATATCTATATGGTTGCTGTTGCCCAGAAACTCAATTCTTTCCTGAGTAGATTCAGAAGGAGATAAACCGGAGAAGAAGGAGAGATGAGGGACGGCCGAAGTTATAGGTTAACCCCGCTCTTTCTCAAATACTTCCAGCTCTTTGATCTCTGCTCCATCGACCACAAAGCGTACGGCAGTGATTTTTTTGTGCAATCCCGATTTGCCTGCTGCCCCGGGATTGATGTGGAGAAGATTGAGCTTCTTATCATACATTACCTTAAGGATGTGGGAATGTCCTGAAATAAAAAGCATCGGTGGGTTTTTTCGAATGGCTTCCCGAATGGATGGAGCATAATTATCCGGATACCCCCCAATATGGGTAATCCAGACATCAACCTCCTCGCAAAAGAAACGAAGGTGTTCCGGGAATTTTTTCCTGACCGGTGTTCCGTCAATATTGCCGTAAACTGCCCGAAAATTTTGTCGCGCCTCGAGCCTGTCGCAAATTTCCGGATTCCCGATATCCCCCGCATGCCAAACCTCATTACAATCAGAAAAAAAAATTTCCACAGAGGGATCAAGAAAACCATGTGTGTCCGACAAGAGACCAATCTTCTTCACCGTTTGACGATTGTAAAAATAAAACCCAACCTGGAAAGAAATAATGGAAAAGTTCTATTTTTGTTGAACATCTCCAACAAATATACAATGCATATTTTTTATTCCCCTGATATTTCTTCGGATTGTCCTTACCTGGATGAATCGGAATCCCGGCATTGCATTAACGTTCTGCGACTTGCGAAAAAGGATACCATTCATATCATTGACGGTAAAGGGGGGTTATATTTCGCTGAGATCACCGATCCAAACCCAAGACGATGTGGATTCAGGGTCATTGAATCCTCTAAAGATTGCGGGAAAAGGAACTATGACGTGCATGTTGCCATTGCTCCACCCAAAAACATCAACCGGTTCGAATGGTTCCTGGAAAAAGCAACAGAAGTGGGAGTGGACGAAATAACACCGTTGCAATGCCAGCGGTCAGAGAGGAAAACCCTGAAAATGGAGCGTCTCGAAAGAGTGATAACATCTGCTATGAAACAGTCCAGACGAGCCTACCGTCCAGCCCTAAACCCCATAACACCGGTCCATAAATTTCTAAATGCCGGTTTTCCTGGAAAAGGATTCATCGCCCATTGCGAGGAAGAAAAAAAATGGTTGCTGAAAGATCGTTATATGCCGGGAGAAAATGCAATGATTATGATTGGACCTGAAGGTGATTTCAGCCCTGAAGAAATAAAAGCTGCAAAAGAAAAAAAAATTCAGGAGATTTCCCTTGGCTCCGGCAGGCTAAGAACTGAAACAGCCGGATTAATAGCCTGTTTTACTATACATTTTATGAACCAGGCTGGTCAAAAATAACCGCATTTACAACGTCATTCACTTCAGTATATAAAACCAAACAAACAGATGGCAAAAATCATACTGGCATTAGATTCAGGCACTACCAGCAACAGGGCTGTTTTGTTTGATCATTCAGGTAAAGTGCTCAGGACATCACAACTTGAATTCAAACAAATCTTTCCCCAACCAGGATGGGTAGAGCATGACCCGGAAGAAATCTGGTCAACTCAAAAGTCAGTTATGCTGGATGTGCTTAAAAAACAAAGTGTCACCGCAAAAAATATTGCAGCGATCGGAATCACAAACCAAAGGGAAACGACCCTCGTATGGGATAAAAAAACCGGTATTCCGGTCTATAATGCCATTGTCTGGCAAGACCGGCGAACAGCAGCATTCTGCGAACAATTGAAACGAGATGGATTGGAAAGCCTGATCAAGGAGAAAACCGGTCTGTTGCCGGATGCCTATTTTTCAGCATCGAAAATAAAATGGATCCTTGATAATGTGCCCGGTGCGAGAGAAAAAGCCCGGCATGGGAGGCTTGCATTTGGGACGGTTGACACCTGGCTGGTCTGGCGCCTTACGAATGGACTACAACATAAAACAGAAGTAAGCAATGCCAGCAGAACCATGTTGTTCAATATCCATACCCTGGCATGGGATGAAGAACTTTTAAATTTGTTTGATATTCCGGCAAGCCTGTTGCCCCAAGTTGGATCAAGCAGCGAACAGTTCGGCCATGTAAGCTGCGAAATTATGGGCGGGGAAGTACCCATTGCCGGTATTGCCGGAGACCAGCAAGCCGCCCTGTTTGGGCAAATGTGCACGGAAAAAGGTATGGCTAAAAATACCTATGGAACAGGCTGCTTCGTTGTAATGAATACCGGAAAGGAAGCCATTGCCTCCCGGCACAATTTATTGACTACCATTGCCTGGAAAATCAACAACGATATCTGTTATGCCCTGGAAGGAAGTATTTTTATTGCTGGAGCAGTTGTTCAGTGGTTAAGGGATCAGTTACATATCATACGATCTTCTTCTGAGATTGAAAACCTGGCCCGGTCCGTGCCGGATAACGGAGGAGTTTATTTTGTGCCAGCTTTTGTTGGCCTCGGTGCACCACACTGGGATCAATATGCTACAGGGACCATCATTGGAATTACCCGGGGTACCTCCGATGCACATCTTGCCCGGGCGGCTCTTGAATCCATTGCACTGCAAACAATGGATGTAATCAATATCATGGCAAAAGATTCCGGAATTAATCTTACCGAATTAAGAGTGGACGGAGGTGCAGTATCGAATAATCTCCTCATGCAAATCCAGGCGAATGCAATTCAGAAAAAAGTAATTCGACCCCGGATTACCGAAACTACTGCACTCGGGGCTGCATACCTGGCAGGCCTGGCAACAGGATACTGGACGAACATGGATGATCTGAAATACCAATGGCAGGCAGAAAAAATATTTGAACCTGAAATCAGGCTGGATGATTTTAATGAAGTAATTGTAAACTGGAATAAAGCCCTGGATCGGAGCAAACAATGGAATATATAGTAAGTGCTTACTAAAATGAAGAGCAATGAATGAATATTTCGCAGAATTCCTGGGAACGACAATTCTTATCCTATTGGACATTGGTAGGTAGCCAATGTACTGCTTCAGAAAACAAAAGGGAAAAGAGAAAGTGATTGGTCCTATTCGTGGGTGCCTATCCTCGGTCCCGTTTGTGGAGCAGTCATTTCACCCTTGCTCTATTTTTTCATTAAATGGATCAGTTAAAAAAGAAATCGACCACATTACCCAGCTGGCTGCTTTTGGTTTTAAAAACCTCTGTATAAAAACAGCGGCTGCAGGTAATGGTCGTAAACCGTTTGTTCTGAATGTTGAATAATTTTGCCCCAAAACTTCCCGTTGCCCTGAATTCATCGACCTCATACTGCCTGTTTCCACATTTCGGACAGCTATATTTAAAATTTCGTATTTCTAATTCCGATTTTTTCATACGGTTATATATTATCGTTCCTGATTCTTTTTCTTCTTGTATCGTCCCGCCTGTTTAAATGCCCTGTCAAGGATCCATTCAACCTGCCCATTCATGCTACGAAATTCATCAGTTGCCCATTTTTCCAGGGCTTCTAACTTTTCCGGATCCAGACGAATAATAAATGCTTTCCTTTTTGCCATATCTCCTATTGATGCAATGTCCCTGTATTGATGATCGGACTGGGATCTTTATCACCACATAAGACAACCATCAGATTGCTGACCATTGCCGCTTTCTTCTCTTCATCCATATCAATGATTTCCTTGCTGGCTAACTGATCAAGTGCCATCTCAACCATACTTACCGCTCCTTCAACAATTTTGAATCGTGCTGCTACAATGGCTGACGCCTGCTGACGCCTTAACATTGCTCCGGCAATCTCTGAAGCATAGGCTATGTAATTGATCCGTGCTTCGATCACATAAATCCCTGCAATCTCTAACCTTTCACGAATCTCCCTCTCCAACTCTTCATTCACCTCTTCCCCCCCGGAACGAAGGGTAATTTCAGCCTCGTGATCCTCAAAATTGTCATAGGAATAAATTCCGGCTAATTTCCGTAAAGCCGCCTCACTCTGTACCACTACAAAATGTTCGTATTCATCCACCTGAAAGGCAGACTTGTAGGTATCCTCAACCTTCCACACCAACACTACACCAATCATAATGGGATTGCCAATTTTGTCGTTTACCTTGATTGGCTGACTGTCAAAATTCCTTGCCCTGAGCGAGATTCTCTTCCTTACGAAAAAGGGATTTACCCAAAAAAATCCGTTCTTTTTAATCGTGCCCTTATAGGCACCAAATAATACCAGAACACACGATTCGTTCGGGTTAACAACTGTGAGCCCAATAAGACCCAGAATAAAAATTATAATAGTAATGGATATCAAATATGGATTCCTCAGAAAAATACTGAAAATAATTCCGGCAATGATGATCAATTCGATAAACAAAGCCAGATAGCCGGAAATAGGATGGTTATCTTTTTCGTTTTTCATGATGTATTGATTTTAGTTAATATCATTTTGATATCACAATGATATAACAAAAAGTTATAATTTCCAAATTTTTTCAAAAAAAAACAGGATATCCTGGCAGTGATGGATGAGGAGTGAATAGAATAGTATAGAACACGGAAGTTTGGAATTAATTCCAAATAGATCCGTTCAGCGGTTTCCTGCTACCTGGCGCTAAGAAGAAACGGCCGGATTATTTCGCGAATGCGATTTTTTTAAACAATTCATCGACAACCCGTTGATCCACTTCAAACAGGATATCGTTCAAATAGGAGATCACATCGGAGAACGAATCCCCAAACAGATCAATCAGATTTTCAGAATGGTTTCCGTCGTCAAACTCATGAAACAAGTTGGAAGGGGTAGAATTGTTGCCCATAGGCAAATAGTTTTATATTGAGACATCAGGACAATTGGATAACGAAGCCTCAATAAAAAAAGTATTCAGGGATTCTCAATTTTTTATTCCGGGAGGCATAAAAAATCAAGAAAGGGTAAGGTTAAGCTTTTTCTCGCCGATTAATTTACGCAGATTTATCAGTGCATACCTCATTCTGCCAAGGGCTGTATTGATACTGACGTTGGTATGTTCTGCAATCTCCTTGAAACTAAGTCCTCCATAATGGCGGAGCATAACAACCTCACGCTGATCTGCGGGCAATTCGTCAATCAGTCCCCGGACGTCAGTAATGATCTGGTTATGGACAATTTCATCCTCAATGGTTCCATAAGCCAACTTTCGTGAATTAAAGACATCGGTTTCATAGTCTTCCCGGGCTGTCATATTGAATTGTTTTTCCCGTCTGAAATGATCAATGATGAGATTATGCGCAATACGCATCACCCAGGAAAGAAATTTCCCGTTATCGGTATACTTCCTTCTTTTCAACGATTGAACGACTTTGATGAATGTATCCTGGAATATATCTTCAGCGAGTTGCTGATTCTTTACGATCAGATAGATATAGGTGTATACCCTGTTTCGGTGTCGATTAATTAATGTCTCAATGCTCATCTGACTGCCTTTTATGAACTTCTCTACAAGTTCATAATCGGATAATTTAGAAAGATCCAAAACTACCTCCTCTTCTGGTTTGTACTAGTGTAGATCTTTTTCTATAGCAGTCCTCCTATTAGTTTTATGAGACAATCAGGGTTTAAACAATATGCAATTAAAGAAAAAAAAAGATTATTTCAAAAAATATTACTTTTGAAAATCAGTTAAATATTGTTAAATCTTCTTCAGCATACGCAATTTTTATGCCAAGGGTTACAGATATGGCTAAAAAAATCATCGACATCAAGGGTGCCCGCGTTCACAATTTAAAGGACATTGATGTAAAGATACCGAGGGACAAGTTCATAGTGATTACCGGATTATCCGGGTCAGGAAAATCGTCTCTGGCATTTGACACGATTTACGCAGAAGGGCAGCGCAGGTATGTTGAAAGCCTCTCCTCTTACGCTCGTCAGTTTCTGGGAAGGATGCATAAACCGGAGGCGGATTACATCAGGGGTTTACCACCGGCAATTGCTATTGAACAGAAGGTAAACACCAGAAATCCAAGGTCAACCGTTGGCACTGCAACGGAAATATATGATTACCTGAAGCTATTGTTTGCCCGGGTTGGCAGGACCTATTCTCCTATTTCGAACAACCTGGTTAAACGACATGGTGTTTTGGATGTAACTGAATTCCTTCGTCGTTTTAAAGAAGGAACAAGGGCAATCCTTCTTGCCCCGTTGCAGGAACACGAGGAGTGTACCATTCCCGAGCATCTTAACTACCTGCTGAAACAGGGATTTACGCGAATTGAAGCAGAGGGTGAAATTCACAGAATAGATGAAATACTCGAACAACCTGATCTATTGCAGAGATTGAAAGAGGTTCTGGTTATTATTGACCGGATCGAAATACGGTTTGATGAGGATTCTATGGGGAGGATTGCCGATTCGGTTGAGACGTCTTTTGGCATTAGCAAAGGATACTGTATCATACGAATTTTCAGCGATAAGAAGGTCATCTCCGAGGAATTTTCAAACAAATTCGAACGTGATGGAATGGAATTTGAAGAGCCTTCTGTTCATATGTTCAGCTTCAATAATCCGGTTGGAGCCTGCCCGAAATGCGAAGGGTACGGTAAGATTATTGGTATTGATGAGGACCTGGTGATTCCGAACAAGAGTCTTTCCATATACCAGGATGCAATTGTATGCTGGAAAGGAGAAAAGATGAGCAAATGGAAAGACCGCTTAATCCTTCAAGCTGATAAATTTGACTTCCCGATCCATAAACCTTACCATCAATTGACTGCAGATGAAAAGAGGCTGCTGTGGAGTGGAAACAGGTATTTCAGGGGATTGAATACCTTCTTTAAACACCTGGAGAAGAAGAAATATAAGATCCAGTACCGGGTGATGCTCTCCAGATACAGGGGGAAAACAACCTGTTCCGAGTGCAGGGGGACGCGATTACGCAAGGAATCTTCGTATGTCAGGGTTGGTGGAAAAACGATCCAGGAGCTGGTACAATTGCCTATAAGTGAGCTGAGTACTATCTTTGCGAACTTTTCGTTGACACCAGCTGAAGCGGAAATTGCATCCCGTTTACTTACCGAAATAAGGAACCGTTTGTCCTTCCTTAACAATGTAGGTCTCAGCTATTTAACACTTAACAGATTATCATCGACACTTTCCGGTGGAGAATCTCAAAGGATAAACCTTGCCACTTCACTGG
>CAZTES010000041.1:1745-18727 GCA_964612275.1 uncultured Rikenellaceae bacterium | reverse complement strand
AATCGCAAACAAACACGAGCGATCGGCTGCTTTCGATGAGGTGAAGGAGGCATTCTTTGCTCAGTTCAGCGAAGAGGACGAAATAGACGAACAGCTGGTGTCACGCTATTTTCATGAAGTGGAAAAAGAAGCAGTACGAAATTTGATCCTCAATGAAGGGATTCGGCTCGATGGCAGAAAAACCGATGAAATCCGCCCCATATGGTGTGAGGTGGATTATCTGCCTGCTGCTCACGGATCAGCCCTTTTTACACGCGGAGAAACACAATCCTTAACAACCGTAACCCTTGGAACAAAACTGGATGAGAAAGTAATTGATGAAGTGCTGTTGCAGGGTACCCAGAAATTTGTGCTGCACTATAACTTTCCTCCCTTTTCTACCGGCGATGCAAGACCCGTAAGGGGTTTAAGCAGAAGAGAGATCGGACATGGAAAACTGGCTCACAGAGCCCTGAAAAAAATGGTGCCTGTTAATGCTGATAATCCCTATGCCATCCGGGTGGTTTCAGATATTCTCGAATCCAACGGCTCTTCCTCCATGGCAACCGTTTGTGCCGGAACACTCGCACTTATGGACGCCGGAATAAAAATTAAAAAACCGGTGTCCGGAATCGCCATGGGAATGATTTCAGATGAAAAAACCGGGAAATATGCCATCCTTTCCGACATCCTGGGCGATGAGGATCACCTGGGAGATATGGATTTTAAAGTTACCGGAACAAAAGATGGTGTGACAGCTACCCAAATGGATATCAAAATTGAGGGACTGTCTTTTGAAGTCCTGGCAAAAGCCCTTGACCAGGCCAAAAAAGGAAGACTCCATATCCTTGAGAAAATGGTTGAAACCATTCCCGAACCAAGAGAAAACCTTAAACCGCATGCCCCGAGAATTGTCCAGATTACCATTCCAAAGGATATGATCGGGCCACTCATCGGACCGGGAGGAAAAGTGATACAGGAAATACAGAACGAAACAGGATCAACGATCGTTATTGAAGAAATTGATAACAAGGGAGTTGTCGATGTGTTCGCAGACAATGAGGAATCCATTGAAGCAGCCCTGAAACGCATTAACCGCATCGTTGAAGTCCCTGAAATAGGAAAGATTTATAAAGGGAAAGTGAAGTCAATCGTTCCCTTTGGAGCTTTTGTTGAGATCATCCCCGGAAAAGATGGACTGCTGCATATCTCGGAGATTGAATGGCGTCGCCTGGAAACCGTCGACTCCGTTCTGAAAGAAGGCCAGGAAATCGAAGTGAAATTGATCGATATTGATGAGCGAACCGGTAAATTTAAGCTCTCCCGAAAAGTCCTGCTGCCTAAACCGGAAAGATCTCATGAGAGAAGACAGGATGGGAAACAAAACAGACACAATTGATCTGAGAGTTGCAGTGATACTCACCAGAAGAAGAAATCCCTGTTTATCGGTCCCCTGAAAATGGATGAAAATTCAGAATGGTTTATCGCGTTTCGTCAGGAGTTGGATCAGTTCCCCTTTACCAGACGAGAGTATAAACTGTTTAACATTGCCCGGTTTGTTAAATCTGCAAGATGGACAGACCACTTCTCCGATCAATGCCCTGTCTGTAAGAAAAACAGATCCGATATGCTCTGTGCAGCAAGAGAAATGGATAGCATGATAAGACCATCGGGTGTGGGAGCAGGCGAATTCGAAACATTGAATGATTGCGTGTATCATCACCTGAGAAAGGACCATAACCTTACTCCACGATCCTATTTTGTTGCGCTCTACTCTTTCTTTGGAATGATTGCCGGATCACTGTTCGGAGGAGTGGTGGGTGTAGTGACCAATCTTATTCTTGATCCAGAGAAGGGTCAATGGCTGAAAAACGGCCTCCTGATCGGATGGTTCCTGGGACTGGTTGCAGGTCAGATCCTCGGAAAACGGAAGGACAACCGGATCAAAAAACTCAGCAGACAATTTTAACGATTTCATCAGGATATTCCTATTTTTGTTTATAAAGGAATAGTGAGCGAAAGTCCGTTTTATGCCATTTTGGAATATAGCCTGATCATTATCCCTTGAAATAGCTGCCCTCATTATGGAATTGAATTATATTGTAATTGAAGGAAATATTGGTGCCGGAAAAACATCCCTCGCAAAACGGATATCACAGGATTTCAATGGCAAACTGATCCTTGAACGATTCGCAGATAATCCGTTTCTTCCCAAATTTTACCAGGACCCGGAACGGTACTCTTTCCTGCTTGAACTTTCATTTCTTGCTGATCGGTATAACCAGCTTAAAAAAGAACTCAGTGACCGTGACCTGTTTAAAAGCTTCACCATTGCCGATTATTACTTCATGAAATCCCTGATTTTCGCCAGAGCTACCCTGTCAAATGATGAATATAATCTCTTCCGGCAAATTTTTGACATCATATACAGTACACTTCCCAAACCCGATCTGTTCGTCTACCTTCATGTGAATCCCGATAACCTCCTGTTGAATATCAGAAAACGAGGCAGGGATTATGAACAAAGGATCACCAGAGAGTACCTTGAAAATATCCAGGAGGGATATTTTGAGTTTTTTAAACAACATCCTGAACTGATTTTCCTCATCATTGACACCAATAATATTGACTTCATAAGCAATCCGGAAGACTATCGGGAGGTGGTGAAAACCGTGTTTCAAAAAGAGTACGTCTCCGGTCTGAACCGTGTTATTTTATAGCTCTGTCCGCATAAAATTGCCAATGATAATTTTTTTTTAATGAAAACATTATTAGTTTTGTATAAATTAGAAGAAATTATTGATTGTTAAACAAATAACCAAGTAACCATGAAGAAGATTAACTATTTAGCATCCCTGATTCTGGCAGCATTGGTTTTGAGTAGTTGTGGTGGATTGAATAAGATGCAGCAGAATGCGAGTGATATTTCCTATAATGTTGTGCCTGAGATACTTGAAACCCACGCTGGCGAAGTTGAAGTCACAATTACCGGGACATTTCCGGAGAAATACTTCAACAAGAAAGCTACAGTTGAAGCCATTCCAGTCCTGGTGTATGATGGAGGCGAAACCGCTTTTGAATCAGTTACTCTCCAGGGGGAAAGTGTTGAAGAAAACAATGAGGTGATTAATTTTGCGGGTGATAAGTTTACCTATAACGCTAAAGTCCCCTTTGTTAAAGAGATGAGAGTATCTGAATTGATGTTGAGAGCTAAAGCCTCAGTGAAGGACAAGTCAGTTGATTTTGATCCTGTAAAACTGGCTGATGGAGTGATTACCACTCCCACCTATGTCAAAAAAGACGGTGCCCCGATCATGATGAAGGATAACTTCAAGCGGGTTATTCCAAAATCACAAATGGCGGATATCCATTATCTCATCAACGTGGCAAATGTTCGCGGATCCGAATTGCGTGCAGAAGATATTGAAGCCCTTAAGGATTTTATTAAAAAGGCAAACGAAGCAGGAAATATGGAGTTTAGCGGGACATCGATTTCAGCCTATGCATCTCCCGATGGGGAGTATGATTTTAACGATAAATTATCACAGAAACGATCGGTTTCAGCAGAGACCTTCCTTTCACGGGAGCTGAAAAGAGCACAGGTTGAGAAAGCACAGGCTGAAGGATTCATTGCCCAAAAAGCCACTCCGGAAGACTGGGAAGGATTCCAAGAGCTGATGGAAAAATCTACCATCGAGGATAAAGACCTTATCCTGAGGGTTCTCTCGATGCATTCCGATCCCGTTGTTCGTGAAAGAGAGGTCAAAAATATTTCAGCTGCATATAAAATAATTGCAGATGACATCCTTCCCCAGCTGAGACGGTCAAAAATATCAGTTAATGTCGATCTCATTGGCTTTTCCGATGAGGAGATCCTCGAATACCTCGAATCAAACCCCGATACCCTGGGATTGGAAGAATGTCTCTTTGGAGCTACACTGGCCGGTAAAGACCTGGATAAGATGCTGGCATTCTACCAGCTGGCAGTAGAAAAGAATTCCGATTGCATACGTGCTCATAACAACGTGGGGTATACCTATATGCATATGGACAAAGTCGCCGAAGCCAAAGCTGCTTTCGAAAAAGCTAAGGCAATTAAGGATATCGATGTGGTGAAAAATAACCTGGGATATGTTGCACTTATGGAAGGCGATCTCGAAGGGGCAAAAACACTCTTTACATCCCTGGAAAAACCAACGAAGGAATCAAACTATGGTTTGGGTATCATCAGCATTGTGGAAGGAAAATACCAGGAAGCAATCAATTACATGGGTACCGACCCCACCTTTAACCTGGCACTGGCAAAACTGCTGAACGGGGATGCCGCAGGAGCGAAAACGACTATCGATGCGGTTGATGCTGATAATGCATGGGTCTATTACCTGAGAGCCATTGTAGGTGCAAGAACAGATGCTGAAGATTATATGTTCAATAACCTCCGTTCATCCGTTGGTAAAAATGCGGATATGAAAGAAATGGCGAAGACAGATCTCGAATTCTTCAAGTATTTTGAGAACGATACCTTTAAATCGATTGTTGAATAGTGTATGTTCATATATTCAAAAAGAGCGATTCAATCCCGAATCGCTCTTTTTTTTATATCCTCCAGCTGGCAGTAAAATTCCCACAGGACAATTCCTGCACTCACCGAAATATTGAATGAATGCTTGGTGCCGAATTGAGGGATCTCGATGCAGAAATCGCTCATATCGACAACTGACTGCTGTACCCCATGGATCTCGTGTCCAAATACAAGCGCATATTTACACCCGGATTCTAACCGGAAATCCCGCAGGGATATTGAACCTTCGACCTGTTCAATAGAAATGACCTTTATCCTGTTTTTTTTCAAATGGTCAACGATCCCCTCTGTCTCTTTTCTATATTTCCAGGCTACCGATTCGGTGGCTCCCAGGGCGGTCTTCTGAATATCCCGATGGGGAGGCGTTGCAGTGATTCCGCACAAATAGATCGATTCAACCAGAAATGCATCAGCGGTGCGGAAAACCGATCCGATGTTATTCAGGCTTCTTACATTGTCCAGGACGAGAATCAGGGGTAGCTTGCCGGATGCTTTGAACTCCCGCACACTTTTTCTTCCCAATTCGCTGTTTTTACGCTTTCTCATGAGTGAAAACCGGTTTGCAATACAGGATATAAAAGTAAAGAAAATCCCGGAAAATAAGATCCTGACAGGGAATCTCAAGTTTCTCTGCTCCCCGGCATAATTATTTCTTTGAAAAAGTGAACAAAAAAACTACATTTGAAATTCAATCATCAAATCCGTTTCGTATGAATATCCATGAATACCAGGCCAAATCAATTCTTCGTCAGTTCGGCGTTGCCGTACCCGAAGGAATTATTATTGAATCTCCGGACAGGGCAGTAGACGTTGCAAAAGAGATACAGGAAAAAACAGGAACCGAAAGCTGGGCAGTGAAAGCTCAGATCCATGCCGGTGGCAGGGGGAAAGGCGGTGGCGTGAAGATTGCCAAGACACTGGAAGAGGTTGAAACATATGCAAAGGAAATACTGGGAATGACCCTGGTAACCCATCAAACCGGACCGGAAGGGAAACTGGTCAACCGCGTCCTCATCGAACAGAGTATCTATTATCCGGGCCCCGGAGAAATTCAGGAATACTATATGAGTGTGCTGTTGAACAGGGATGCCGGAAGGAACATCATCATGTATTCCACCGAAGGGGGAATGGATATTGAGACAGTAGCAGAAAAAACACCCCACCTGATATTCAAGGAAGAGGTGGATCCGAGGGTAGGGATCCAGGCTTTCCAGACAAGACGAATTGCATTTAACCTCGGATTATCAGGAACAGCTTTTAAAGAGATGACACGGTTCGTTACAGCACTCTATAAAGCGTATGAGATGTCGGATGCCTCCCTGTTTGAGATTAACCCAGTCTTTAAAACCTCCGATGATAAGATCCTTGCAGCGGATGCAAAAGTAAACCTGGATGATAATGCACTCTTCCGGCATAAAGATTTTGCTGATATGCGGGATATCACCGAGGAAGACCCGGCAGAGGTCGAAGCAACAAAACACGACCTGAACTTCGTGAAACTGGATGGTAATGTAGGCTGTATGGTCAATGGTGCCGGACTGGCAATGGCTACCATGGATATTATTAAATTGTCCGGTGGTGATCCGGCAAATTTTCTCGATGTTGGCGGAACAGCCAATGCCGAAACAGTGGAAGCCGGATTCAGGATAATCCTCAAAGATCCCAATGTGAAAGCCATATTGATCAATATTTTTGGCGGAATAGTCCGCTGTGACCGTGTTGCCCAGGGGGTCGTGGATGCCTATCAGTCGGTCGGGCAAATTGATGTGCCGGTGATCGTAAGACTCCAGGGAACGAACGCCGAAGAAGGGAAAAAACTGATCGATGATTCCGGATTGAAAGTATTCTCTGCCATTACCCTCGAAGAAGCCGCCAGGAAAGTGAAAGAAGTGGTTGAATGAAATGCCTCTTCCGTAGGAATGCCTTCGGCAAAATGACTTAAATTGTAAATGCCTCAAATTATAAATGACTGAAATGCCCTAAAAGGCAAATATTTGAATAATAGCATATTAACCTAGGCTTTTGCTGATAGAGGTAAAGATGGCTAATAACTCCTTACCCTCTTTCAGCATCGGATTCAAATCATCAGGACTCAACCATGCCATAGCTTCAATAATTTCCAACCAGTAGTCCGTTTCACTTGATTCGCTTTCGCAGATTTTTATTTTATATTTGAAATCCGCTCTGCTCCTTGACCGGTTTGCTTCACGATAATTTGCACCAATGCTTGTTCCAGCTTTTGTAAGCTGGTTTCTTACGATTTTTCCTTCAACTGTTTTTGGTAATTTCCCGGATAATCGAATAATATTTATCGCGAACTTCTTCGTTCTCTCTTCTAATTTCTTTGCAAATTCGAGGCGATTAGTTTCCTGAACCAGATCCAGATTCTCCCATATCTCTTTTATTACCGAATCGTAATTAATCATGTTTTATGAGTTTTATTTAATTATTAATTCAAGACATTTCAGGCATTCAAGGCATTTGAGGCATTTTCAATCCCTCACTCCAACCTTCCTGTGTGTCCCGTCACAAAAGGGCTTGTTTTCTGAACCGCCGCAACGGCACAGGAAAATGTCCCCTTTGGTCTCAATGATTTGCTGATCCGGGCCGGTTACGGTAAATGTGCCGGAGACTTTTATTGGTCCGTGACTGATGACTGTGATTTCGGTCAGGTCTTTCCGTTCGTCTGGTTTCATATCCTGCAGGTTTATCCGTTAAAGCCGATCTTCCGATGAGTGCCGTCACAGAAAGGGATGGTAGTGGATGAGCCACACCGGCACAAGGAGGAGACTCCCTTCATGGTAATTTTTGATCCGTCAGGCTGTGTAAGAAGGTAATTACCCTCTACCAGGATGGGGCCATCTTTCGTGACCTGGATCTTTAGCGGATTATCCTGGTCAACCTGGAGAACCTGGTTCTCTTTTACTGACTCACCTATTTCGGGTCGTTTGAACTTGATGTGGTTGGTATCGGCTTCGGTAACTTTTTCATTCTTCTTTTCATCATCCCACTTCCAGGTTAGCGCTTCGGTGGGACACTGGTTCACCACCTCGATGATTTTCTCTGTCGGAGCTCCCTGCATGTTCACCCAGGGTCTTTTCCTGGGATTGAACACATCCAGGAGTTTCATGTAGCAGGTGGATGCATGGATGCACGCACTGGGCTTCCAGTATACGGTGATCTCACCGTTTGAATATTTCCTGTTTCTTTGATACATACTTTTCCTTTGGCCGTAAAAATAATAAAATCTACAAAAGTAAAACGATCCTCCTTGCCAGACTTATTTCAGGCGGACCGGATCGTTTGAACGAACAGGGGTGTTCGTTCTACTATAATTTACTGTGCCTGGATTATGCCGGTCCATGGAATTCTTTCCTGCTGAAGAACAATGCAGTTGGATTGGGATATTCGTGTTGCGCTTAACCCCGGGTTGCACCTGCTAACGCAGATTTATCCGGGGAAACCAATATGCCGCTCATATGGAGCTTAAAATGAAATTCCACAAAACCACGGAGTGGTTTAAGCCCATAAGCCCCGGCTTTCAAGCCGGGGCTTATGGGAAATGCCAGGGTAATTCATTGTTTTATAGGAAAATATCAATTACCCCGGCAGGGGTAAAACAATGAGTAACCACCGGTGGTAACCGGTGGTTAAAATGTACGAGGAGATTACAACCCCTGCCTGCCTGGAAAAAACAGCATGGTGCCCCCTTGAGGGGACTATAGGGGTGATCAGGTTCCAATTACCTGGTATTATTTCCTATGACGGTTAGAATCCAAAACCAAGGTAAAGGTTCAGTGTTTGAAAAGTTGAAGAATTTTCTTCAACTGCACCGAAAGGATTATTAAACCTGTATTTTACCCCTATATCAAAGGTTATCTTGTTCGTGACAGGTATTTTCAGACCGGCACCTGTATGAAATCCCCACAGGTTATAATCATACATCCAAATGATGTGTAAGCTTGATGAGGGAGTATCGGGTGGAATAATATATGGTGAAGTTTTTTCAGTGATTTTGAATCCTTCAATGCTTGGTGGAAATGAAAAATATATTCCTGTTTCCACAAAAGGTTTCAATTTGAATTTATTGATTGAATAACGAAAAGATACCGGAACTGTAAAATAAGAACAACCGACGATTTTACTACCGTCAGGAGATTCGTAATATTCAGGTGGAAATTGTTCAAAGGGTACCTCAATTCTCCTGCGTGAATAAATAAATGCAGGAACAATTGAAAAATTCTTTGATGCTCCAAGATAGAACTCGAAGAACCAGCCTATCTCAAACTCGCTTGACGGATCGACAGTTGTGAAAGTAACGTTAACAACAGCATAACTAGCAATATCTTCCATGTATTCAACAGGAAAACTGTTACCGAAACTATATCCTAAAATTATTCCTTTTCTGAATTTTTGTTCTACATGCTGGATGTAACTTGAACCCTCACGGATACACTCATTATATTTAATTGTTAAATCTAAAATTTCACTATTTCTTGGTTTTGCTGATTCAATCTCATCACTTAATTCATTACAATCGCCAAAAAAGATTCGCAATTGTCCTTTATATCGGTTCAATTCAATAGACGTTTCATCTCCGGCATAATTAATTTTATCTATATCTATTTTCCGAAATTCTTCTCCTTTTTGCAGGAAGTAATGTCTCTTCCTGTCCTTGTCGATATAGAGATACAAACTGACAGCTCCCTTGGTTAAACATTGGGCAAAAACCGGCATATCAGTCCTTGTTCCCAATGTAATAACCTTACTTTCATAGATTCTTTTACCTTCAATTGTATATGCTCTGATTTCTCCTGGAGCGTATTTTTCCATTTTACCCTCCGTAAAGTATATGCATTCGTGCATATTTTTGATATCGGATTGTTGTTTAATCAAACCGCGAATGGTTTCGTTTCCAAGTGTGACAATATAACCCGGTAGTAGAGATTTTTGAGAATAACCCTGAACAAATGATGTAAAGGCAATAAAAATCATTAGGGATAATCTGTTAACAGTTTTTTTCATGATTTTCAGGTTTAGGGTATGTTCAAATTTACAAAATCCACCCCCCAAAAAAAAATTGAGAAAAAATGTTAATGGTTAATGGTATTTGGTTTTGCTTTAGAAGGATATAGGTTGCAGCCGGTATGTTTTATTCGTCAGACGAACGACGTTCGTCTGACGAATAATGATAGATCAAGCCCTGTTGAAACGACTGGAGTATGCCGGTTCATGGAAAGCTTAACTGCTGAAGAACAAGGCAGTTAGACCGGGACTTGCCTATTACAAAAAACCCCGGGTTGCCTGTCAAAGGCAACCCGGGGCTATTCAATGTTAATCCCCTCCGGGGATCATATGGCATAACTCTGTACCCTGTACTCTGTCCGAAGGACTCCTTCGGAGAACTCTGTACAATTTCTCCCCGTCACAAAGTCTCACAGTCTCATCGTCTGTCAACTCACTGCTCACAGTTCACTAATCTATGCTCTATGCTTCACAACCAGCAACAAGCAACCAGCACCTTTTTTTTACCTCTCATCACTCACCACTCATTTCTCACCTCTCCATCTCTCACTCCCTCAGTTACTTCGTCTCACAGTCACTCAGTCTCAAAGTCTCATCGTCTCTACTTCCTCACCACTAGGCAGTCGGCAATCAGGTCGTGCAATGCCTGCTTTTTTTCGGTAAGGCCGGCAAGAATGTAACCGATCATAAAGATCATGCCGGAGATGATCTTTCCGAAATAGCGGCCTGTAGCCCTGCCAAAGGAGATCCGGTTTCCATCCATATCCGTTACCTTTAAACTCAGTGCCAGCTTGCCCAGGGTGCCCTGATTTTTAGAGGCTTCCATCAGTGCATAATAGAGCCATCCGACAATGATCGATGCGATGATCCAAAGCAACACGGCACCGATAATACCGGCTACCCCGAAAAAAACCTTCTCATCGTGCCTCTCAGCATCGGCAATCTGGAAGGCATTAAAAATAATGGATCCGATGAAGGGCAGGGCAATGAAAAAACCGATGAATCCCAGGATCAGGTCATCGATAATATATGCCACGAATCGTAACCAGAATCCGGCATACCTTACAGACTTCTGGTTTTCTGAGTTGATTACTTCCATAGCGTTTGTCGTTTTTTATTGAAATAAAAGTAAGAAATTTTTTTTAATGGGTTGTATTCTTACTCCACCGTAACAGACTTTGCCAGATTCCTGGGTTGATCCACGTTACAGCCACGGAGTACAGCAGTATGATAGGCAAAAAGTTGAAGTGGTATTACGGTAATTAGTGGTGCAAATGCCGCAGAAGTTTCAGGCACCTCAATGACGTGGTCAGCCAGGTCCCTGATGATCCTGTCTCCTTTTGTCACGATAGAAATTACTATTCCCTTGCGTGCTTTTATCTCCTGTATATTACTGACGATTTTGTCATAGGAACGGTCTCTGGTCGCTACAACAATTACCGGCATATTCTGGTCAATAAGTGCGATCGGGCCATGTTTCATTTCTGCTGCGGGATATCCTTCTGCATGAATGTAGGAGATCTCTTTAAGCTTCAGGGCCCCCTCCAGGGCTACGGGATAGAGATATCCTCTTCCAAGATAGAGGGCATTGGTGGAATTCTTGTATTTTCCAGCAAGCTCCAGGACCTGGTCGTTAACCAGTAATACCTCCTTTATCAGGTCGGGTAACAGGAGTAGCTCCTTGACCATTTTACGGCAGGTTATATCATCCAGTATCTTGCGTTTTTGGCCAAGGAGGATGGCCATCATAGTGAGGATGGTAACCTGGGATGTAAAAGCTTTGGTTGAAGCAACACCAATCTCAGGCCCTGCATGAGTATATACACCGGCATCTGTTTCACGGGGGATGGTCGACCCGACAACATTACATATTCCCAAAACAGTGGCTCCTTTTGCTTTAGCCAGGCGGATGGCAGCCAGCGTATCTGCGGTTTCACCACTCTGGCTTATTGCCAGTACCACATCTTCTTTGTTAACGACGGGTCGACGGTAACGAAATTCAGATCCATATTCAACTTCTGCCGGTATTCGTGCAAACTCCTCGAGCAGGTATTCCCCTACCAGCCCGGCGTGCCATGAGGTTCCACAACCAATGATGATTATTCGCCGGGCATTTTCAAGTTTTGACAATACATGATATAATCCCCCTAGATGAACTCCGGTATGACCGGGAAGTAACCGGCCACGAAAAGTATCCTGTATGGCCCGCGGTTGCTCAAAAATCTCTTTAAGCATAAAATGATCAAAACCCTCTTTATCGATCTCCCCAATCTTCAGATCCAGGTTCTGAATGCTTGGTTTTCGTCCGTGATTGGTCAGGGATTTTATTTCATAAACCGATCGTTTAAGAACAGCCAGCTCATCATCGTTCATGTAGATCACCTTCTTTGTATGCCCCGCAAGGGGTGTGGTATCTGAGGCGACGATGTATTCGTTTTCACCCAATCCGATAACCAGCGGACTTCCTTTTCTCGCAGCAAAAAGGATATCCGGCTCTTCCCTGCAATGGATCAATATCCCATAGGCTCCTTCAACCTTACTTAGCGAAGCAACAATTGCCTGTTCCGCCGAAAGCTCTCCTTCAAGGTAGAGATGTTCAATCAGGTTAACCAGCACTTCAGTATCTGTTTCACTGGTGAAACGTACACCTCGCGATATGAGATGAGATTTGATCTGGGCATAATTCTCAATGATCCCATTATGAATAATGGTAAAAATATCCCTGGAAGATGTATGTGGATGTGCATTTGCTTCTGAAGGCTCGCCGTGGGTAGCCCATCGTGTATGTCCCATTCCAAGCGTCCCCGAAAGTGTAATACCGGCGAGGGCTTTTTCAAGCTCTTTCACTTTACCCACACATTTATGAACCATCGGAGCATCATTCATCAGCATGATACCAGCTGAATCGTATCCACGGTATTCGAGTCGTTTTAAACCGTTCAGGATGATGGGGTGTGCTTGCCTCGATCCGATATATCCTATAATACCACACATCGGTTCACAAATTTTGCCGAAGATAAGATAAATAATTGATTACTGCCGGAACCGTAACCTTGATTTTTGTGCATTCTGATCACATATGCGGACCAGGATGAAAGCACTTCCTACCTGCTGTTCTCTAACCGGTAAAGGTTTTGAATGGCTTCTTCCCGCGACTTTCCACAGATACTTTCCTCCGCTTGAAATGCAGTACAGACATCGGGACGGTCAGCGGAATGATAGATCCCGCATTGATACTCATCGGTCAGGTGGATACACCGCACATTCGCCGGTTTACCATCCGGCATCCCCGGAATGGGGGAGGAGATCGAAGGAGCGATACAACACGCCCCGCAATTTGGCCGGCATTCCATGAACTTTGCTTGTTTTAAAACGGCAAACATACAGAATTTAAATAAACTATTGCCGGTTTTATTTGATTCTAATCCTCCTTCTCCGCCTGCCATGTGAAATAATGCCTTGTACCAAAACTCCGTCTTGGGTTATTGCTATTTCACATGGCAAGTCGGCGGATTATTCGCGCCCACAGAGCAGTCGCACTTTCTGCTCATGAGGTTTGAGCTCACGTTGTTCACTTAAACGTTCGGCGAACGAGAGGGTGTGGTTTAATTCCCTGGGGTTATACCCCGGAAATACAGGTCCAGGGTTCTACCCTGGGATTTCATACTTTTGATTGCAAATAATACCCCTAAGGGTATATTAATGAATAACCACCGGTAGCAACCGGTAGAACAGATATACGAGATTCTTCCAACCCTGAAAGGGGTTGAATTATTATCCTCGACACGCTGCTATTTAACTCCATCCGGAAAACCCTTATTGGTTTTCAATCTACTCCACTAATTATTCTTATCGGTCCATAATCTTACTATCTTTAATGATTCAAATCCCCGCCCATGAAATTCATCGGTGATTTTCACATCCATTCTCATTATTCATTGGCAACCAGTAAAGAGCTTCAGCCGGGTTTTCTGGATTACTATGCGAAGATGAAAGGCATAAAAGTGGTGGGTACAGGCGACTTCACGCACCCCGGTTGGTTTAAGGAACTGAAAGAACAACTGGAACCGGCTGAAGAAGGACTCTATAAAGTGAAACAAGAATTTCGCAGGGAGATTAATATCCCTGGTACAGAGGAGGTCAGGTTTATTCTGACAACTGAAATCAGTAACATTTACAAGAAAAACGGGAAGATCAGGAAAGTCCATAATGTCTTGTTTGCTCCGTCATTTGATGTTGTTGAAAAGATACAAAGTAAGTTACTCACACTCGGTTATAACATCACTTCAGACGGAAGACCAATACTGGGAATGGATAGCCGGGATCTGCTCGAATTATCACTGGATGCTTCGGAAGAAATCTTTTTTGTGCCGGCTCACATCTGGACACCCTGGTTTTCCGTGTTGGGGTCAAAATCCGGATTCGATTCAATGGAAGAATGCTTTGAAGATTTGTCCCCCCATATCCACGCAGTCGAAACCGGACTGTCAACGGACCCGCCCATGAACTGGATGTGCAGCTTCCTTGATCCCTATACACTGATCTCCAATTCCGATGCCCATTCACCGGAAAAACTGGGTCGTAATGCCAATATCTTTAACACGGAACTTTCCTACAACGGAATTGTGGATGCTATGATATCGGGAGACCAGCGCAAGTTTCTCGGTACCATCGATTTTTTTCCGCAGGAAGGAAAATACCATTATGACGGTCACAGAAAATGTGGCGTTTGCTGGAGTCCACTGGATACCTTGCGACATGATGAAATCTGTCCCGTATGCGGGAAGAAGATTACCATCGGTGTGATGAACCGCATTGCCCAGCTTGCTGATCGTGACAATGTGCTGGAAAGAGCAAACCGACACCCCTTTTACAGCCTGATCCCGCTGAAGGAAATTTTGTCGGAACTGGAAGGTGTTTCTCCCGATTCAAAAAAAGTGCATCAACGGTACATGCAATTGGCCCGTAAAGCAGGTCCGGAGTTCAATATTTTGCTTCACCATGAAGTCGGTGATGTTAAAGATGTAGGTGGTGAATTGCTCGCCGAAGCCATCCGCCGAATGCGTAACAGGGAAGTTCATATCAAAGAGGGATTTGATGGAGAGTACGGAATCATCAAAGTCTATCAGGAAGGAGAGGGCGAAAATTACCTGCAATCGGCTTTTTTATTTGAAGAGTCGACAGAAAGATACCACACCAGGAACAACCCTCGACCGCTGGTAAGCTTCAACCTGGAGGCTTTCAGAAAATTGAAAATGGAGAAACCTGAAATACCAGCACAAACTGTCGAAGCACCCAAACCTGAACCTGCAGATACTGAAAGTGGGATTCTTTCCGGATTGAATAATGAACAATTAGAAGCAACAACACATTACAGGGGACCAGCCATCATCCTGGCCGGTCCGGGAACAGGAAAAACAAAAATCCTGACCAGCCGTATTGCATATCTGATCCTGGAAAAAAAGGTTAATCCCGAAAACATCCTTGCCATTACCTTTACCAATAAGGCTACCCGGGAAATGAGTGACAGGCTCTCCCGGCTGCTGGATGAAAACCACCTGAACAAACTCACCATTTCAACCTTTCATGCATTTGGTCTCTCCCTAATTAAAGCGTTTTGGAAGGCTTCAGGATCAACAGAGACCCTTTCCGTGATCGATGAAGAGGATAAAAAGCAGATCCTGGGAGAATTTGATCTTCACAGATCCATGGTCTCCGAGATCAGTGAAAAGATTACGGAGATTAAACAAAACCTCACGGAGGAATACGATATCGAGGATGAAACGGTGGTTGCCCTCTTCAGGAAATATAACCAGACATTACGTTCCCTGCATGCATTTGATTTTGATGATTTGATCGGATTTGCCGTTCAGCTGTTCATGAAACACCCGGAGTTCCTGTCAACTTATAGGGAGAAAATAAAGTGGTTGTTAGTGGATGAGTATCAAGATATTAACTATGCTCAATACCGGTTGATCGGCCTGCTGATGCCCGGGCAGGAATCCAATCTTTTTGTTATTGGTGATCCCGATCAGGCAATCTATGGCTTTCGCGGGGCAAGTGCTCAATATATCCAACTGCTCACAGAGGAGTATCAGGCTGCAGTTTTTACCTTAAAAAAGAGCTATCGCTGCTCTGATTTCATACTCCGTGCTTCAGATAGTGTGCTGCAGGAAAACCGGAAATTTCTTGAAGGATTGCAGGAAGGAGTGAAGATAAAAATTGCAGAGAATGCATCGGATAAAAGTGAGGCAGAATACATTGCACGTGCCATCGAAAGAATGATCGGAGGTGTGGGATTCTTCTCCATTGACAGCCAGGTGGCTGAAGGGGACAAAGAACAAGGGATTGAAAGCTTATCCGATTTTGCCGTACTGTGCAGAATCGGGAAGCAAATGCCGGTAATCGAAAAAGCTTTCAACAACCATAATATTCCGTACCAGAAAGTTGGTGAAGATCCCTTTTTCAGGCAAAAACAAGTCAAAGCGGTTTTGGACCTGTACCGGTTTGCTTCAAATCCGGAAAATGACTTGCTGAAATCACGAATCCTGAAACAACCCGGAATGAACGAAGACAGGTTATTGCAAATTATTGAGAACCTGAGTGATAAAACCCTTACCGGAAAGCTACAGCATATCATCAATAGCCACGCTGGGACTGATCTTGAGAAGCACAAATTGATGTTCGACCAGCTGATGGAACTGGCAGGGCAATATGATGGAATGGAAGAGCAGTTTTTACAGCACATTTTACTGGGTACCGGGATCGATACCTGGAAACCGGGAGCTGAAGCCGTTAACCTGATGACAATCCACGCTTCCAAAGGTTTGGAATTCAACTGTGTGTTCATTTCAGGCTGTGAGGGAAATCTGATCCCCTATTCCCTGTTTGCAAATACCACGACTGACCCGGGTGAAGAGAGAAGATTGTTGTATGTCGGTATGACCAGGGCAAAGAATTTTTTGTTCCTGACTCATGCGCGGAGACGGTTTCTCATGGGAAAAGAGTACGATCAAAAAAGAAGTTATTTCATCGATCAGATTGAAAAAGAGATTATCGAAACGGAGGAACAGGTAATAAAACGGAAGGATAAAAGCGGCGAAGAACAGTTGTCCCTTTTTTAAGTCATCCAAACAATTACCAATTACAGTTTATAAGCCAATAAGTCATCCGATGACTTGCGTTCATCGCATGACTATTAACGAAAGGTCAGGTCTTTCGAACCATTATGTAGGGCGACTTTGTAAGTCGCCAAATAGTCGACTCTGGAGAGTCGACCTCCATAGTTACCGGTATTACAGAGTCTAACCGGTATAACTGATAGGTGTGGTTGTTCTAAATATTATGTAGGGCGACTTTGTAAGTCGCCAAATAGTCGACTCTGGAGAGTCGACCT
>CAZTES010000041.1:0-1645 GCA_964612275.1 uncultured Rikenellaceae bacterium | reverse complement strand
AGTCTAACCGGTATAACTGATAGGTGTGGTTGTTCTAAATATTATGTAGGGCGACCCTGCCGTCGGCAGGCAGGTTTCCAAGTCGGCTTGTCGACTTTTCTATGGCCCCATAGAATTGAGCAAAATATCATGTTATTTTCGGATACGTTGCAACGTCAATGAATGATTCTATATTACAATCGTCAACCCGTCACTACTCCCCATCCACAGGCTCCATGACCCTGCCGATAAAGATGATCGTATTGGTATATTTTTCTTTAATGGCAAACAGGAAGGGCTGGTTCACCCGGAAGGAGATATATGTTTCCCCCGGAGCACTGGTTTCAATGATCTCGACGACAGTGACCGCCGCTGCTTCAGTCCCTTCCTCGTTCACTTCAATAAAGGATTTGTGGATCACACGGGAGATCCACAATTGCCGGTCGGGGTTTATTTTTGAGAAATCCGCATTGCCAGGATCAAAAGCAATACCCATGCCCATATTGATCAACTCTTCATTCAGCAGGTTTTCATATTCAAATTTGAACCTGGGTAGATGGATCACTACTTTCTCCTCTTTATGGAAATCCCCCAGCCAGTTGTTCCAGGTTTCATTGCTTAATTCTTCAACAACTTCATTCAGAGTTTTACCGGCTAGGGGAAGCAGAACGATCATGCTGTAATTTTCCTGTCCGTAAGGCATTTCCACTGCCTGCACCCAATCATTGGAAAGATAATTGAACGACTCCTCCTGAACCATCATGGGAACGTTTTTTGCTGTTCCATCACTCAGGTGAAACGGTTCCTCTTCTGTTTCATTTTCGTCAAACTCAAATGTCCATATTCCTTTAAAGTATATGGCATTGATAAGGTACATTACGGCACCGGCAGGGATGAAGTCAAGTACTTCTGTGATCAAATCATTGGTTTTATCCGCCACCCAGTTGTTGATGGTGTTCACGGCATTGGGATCACTGAAGTCCAGGGGTGAAACCTCAGCGTAATAGTAATCCTGGTTGATATCAATGAAATTCTGTTCCACCGGGAAGGTGTGTTTGTACCAGATGGAGTTGGCAATGCTCAGCAGGACCTTCGGATCGACACTGGAAAGGGCATCAATCAGGAATTTATAGTTCTCGTTGATCTGATCCGTGGACAGCCCTGCTAATTCAAGGGTCTCTTCCATGGCTGTTTTGGTATCACCATCGGCTCCATTATAGGTCATAGCAAGGGCGAGGGACACACTCAGTGGAGAGATCATCACGTTTTTCTCAGGCTCTTCAGCCTGCAAAACTTCTTTAAACAGGTTTATTCCAAACAGGTTATCCGCTTCGACCAGCACCCTCCCTTTCTGCGTAAGTTCGATCTCATTGGGATCGGGTTCAGGATCGGTTTTTTCACAGGAAGAGCCGACCAGTAATATAAAAGCGGCCAAAATAAAGAATTGTATTGATTTCATTTCTTATTTACGGTTTAATGGTACGGTTAGGTTATTTGCAAAAAGGTCCATACTTTATAATGGAAGATCTGTTAAAATAACCAAAAATAGTGCCAAATTCATGGGAAATCAATATCTCCTTGCTATACCAATCGGTTTGTGTCGAGCCAGTAACTATGTAGGTCGATTCTCTTGCCAAAGGCATTCCCATGGAAGAGTCGACTTACT
>CAZTES010000040.1:0-19106 GCA_964612275.1 uncultured Rikenellaceae bacterium | reverse complement strand
ATTAAAACAGATTATTGTCGATTGTGAAATTGCTGATCCTGAAACCGGTTCAAAAAACTGGACGGATGTACGGCAATTTAACCTGATGTTCAGTACCAAACTGGGATCGATAAGTGAGGAAGCATCAACAATATACCTGCGACCGGAAACAGCCCAGGGAATTTTTACAAATTTCCTGAATGTACAAAAGACTGCCCGGATGAAGCTTCCTTTCGGGATTGCACAGATCGGTAAGGCATTCCGAAATGAAATTGTTGCACGGCAATTTATTTTCAGAATGCGCGAATTTGAACAGATGGAGATGCAGTATTTCATACAACCGGGTGAGGAGATGAAATGGTTTGAATACTGGAAGGAGGCACGAATGAAATGGCATAAGGCCATGGGGTTGGGTGATGATCAATACCGGATTCATGAGCATAAAAAAATGGCTCATTATGCTAATGCAGCAGTGGATATCGAATACCACTTCCCAATCGGTTTCAAAGAGCTGGAGGGCATTCATTCCCGAACCGACTATGACCTGTCTCAACATCAAAAATATTCCAATAAGAAAATCCAGTATTTTGATATTGAAAGGAACGAAAGCTATATCCCCTACGTTGTTGAAACCTCAATAGGCCTTGACAGAACATTTTTGTCGGTACTTTCAAGCGCGTATACCATAGAGGCTGTGCCGAAAGATAACGGGATAGATGACGAACGGGTGGTGTTGAAAATTCATCCCTCTCTCGCCCCCGTTAACCTGGCCGTACTGCCCCTGGTAAGAAAAGATGGCTTGCCCGAAATCGCCAGAAAGATCATGAATGATCTTAAATTCAGCTTTAATTGCCAGTATGAAGAAAAGGATTCTATTGGCCGGCGTTATAGAAGGCAGGATGCCATCGGGACTCCCTTCTGTATAACCATTGATCACCAGACAACAGAGGATGAAACAGTTACCATCCGGTACAGGGATTCGATGGAACAGGAGCGGGTGCATATTCCCAAATTGCAGCAGATCATAAACGATAAAGTCGATCTGAAAAATCTTCTCAATTGCATAGCATGATAGTAGCCATTCAAACATTTCTGAATCAGCTAACAAAGACCATTTTAACCCTGATCAGAATTATCCTATTATCAAAAATTCCACAAAAGTTGTCGGTTGATAAGAAATCCAGGGAATGCGTTCTATTGGGAAACGGGCCATCCCTGGCTCAGTCATTGAAGGAACATCCCGAATTCATTGACCGTCGGAGTCTTTTTTGTGTAAATTTTTTTGCAGTAAGTCAGCTTTACGAGCGACTCAAACCCAGTATTTACGTTATCGCCGCACCTGAAATAGGAATGAAAAAGGTACGCAATTCCCTGCTTGAAAAATATGCCGATCTATTCGTGACTATCAGTCAAAAAACGGAATGGCCTTTATGGCTGTACCTTCCATTCTCATTAAGAAGAAGTACCTTTTTCAAAAACAACATAAGGGAAACGCTTTCCAGGAATCAAAACATCAAGGTACGCTTTTTCAACAACACCCCCGTTGAAGGTTTTTGGCGTTTTTGTTCTTTCTTCTTTCGACTAAATCTTGGTATGCCCCGTCCTCACAATGTATTTATCCCCTCCATATTTCTTGCAATCAACCTGTCCTTCCCCAAAATATATTTGCTTGGAGCTGATCACTCCTGGTTAAAAGAAATCTATGTTGACGAAACCAATAATGTAATGATTCGCCAGAAACATTTTTATGATGCCGATAATTCCACCCCCAGGCCGATGCTAAAAAAAGGCAAGGACAAACGCAGACTGCATGAAGTTTTAATTAAATTTGTGTACGCTTTTGAGGGATACTTCATCCTGGAAAAATACGCCCGGAGCCGAAAGGTAAAAATTATTAACGCCACTCCAGGATCTTATATCGATGCGTTTGAGCGGTACAGGGAAGGTTCTGTAACCTAGAATTTTTAATCCTCAAGAAAATGATTAAAAGCAATCTAGATTTAAGCCGGAAATCTGTATTGATAACTGGTGGTACCGGTTCGTTTGGAAAACAGTTTGTTAAAACCGTTCTTGAACGGTTCCCAAAGATCAAGAAACTGGTTGTATTTTCAAGAGACGAACTGAAACAGTTCGAAATGTCTCAGTTATACCCCAAATCTACTTATGATGCCATTCGTTATTTCATTGGTGATGTAAGGGATTTAAACCGCCTGAAAAGAGCTTTCGAAGGAATTGATATAGTTATCCATGCAGCAGCATTAAAACAGATACCTGCAGCCGAATACAATCCCATTGAATGCATTAAAACCAATATCCTGGGAGCTGAAAATGTAATCGAGGCGGCTTTCGATAATGGAGTAAAACGGGTTGTCGCCCTTTCAACTGACAAGGCTGCTGCACCCGTTAATCTATATGGTGCAACAAAATTGTGTTCCGATAAGTTATTTGTTGCAGCCAACAACATGAAAGGAAAACGGGATATGACATTTTGCATTGTAAGGTATGGCAATGTTATGGGATCCCGCGGATCGGTCATACCTTATTTTCTGAAACTCCGTAAATCCGGAACAATCCCGATAACACATCCTGACATGACAAGATTTAATATCTCCCTGGATGAAGGTGTTAATTTGGTCCTTTACGCCATTGAGCATTCCGTGGGAGGTGAAATCTTTGTTCCCAAATTGCCCTCCTATAAAATCCTGGACCTTGCTGAGGCAATTGCTCCATCAGTTACAGTCAAAACTGTGGGTATCCGTCCCGGGGAGAAGTTGCATGAAGACATGATTACCGAAAATGATGCACCCTCTACGATTGAATTCGACAATTACTTTATGGTTTTACCCCATACAGGCCATCATCGGTTTGACGAGGTGATCCTGAAGGGTAATGGCAAAAAAGTAAAAGGAGGTTTCCGGTACAATTCAGGCACAAATGACCATTGGCTTTCTGTTCAGGATTTGAGAACGCTGATAAAAAAATATGTCGATCCAGAATTTCCGGTTTGATGAAAAAACATATACCCTATGGCCGGCAGCAAATCCTTGATGAAGACATCAGGGAGGTCCAGCGGATCCTTCAATCTGACTTTATAACTACCGGACCTGTATCATATGAATTTGAAGCAGCATTGGCAAAAAGTGTGGGAGCTAAATTTGCCGTGACCTTCAATTCCGGAACGTCTGCCCTGCATGCGGCTTATTTTGCCCTGGATCTCAAAGCCGGTACCGAATTCCTTACCACGCCGATCACTTTTGTTGCTACAGCCAATGCCGGTTTATATCAGGGATTTAAACCCGTTTTTTGCGATATCGAACCAGATACCGGAAATATGGACTGTACTGCATTGGAAGAATTGATAACTGAATATACACGCTTCATCGTTCCGGTTCATTACGGGGGACATCCTGCAGATCTTGAAATACTTTACCAGATTGCTGATAAACACCATTTGAAAATTATAGAAGATGGATCCCATGCGCTGGGTGCCCGTTATAAAAACAGGAAGATCGGCGATTGCAGCTTTTCCGAAATGACCACATTCAGCTTTCATCCAGTAAAGCACATAACCACAGGAGAGGGTGGTGCAGTAACGACAAACGATGAATACTATTATAAACGGCTGAAGCAATTCAGAAATCATGGAATTACCAAGGATGATCTGCAACACGAGAGTGAGGGGGACTGGTATTATGAAATGCAGCACCTTGGATTCAACTACAGGTTAACCGATTTCCAGGCAGCCCTGGGATTATCCCAATTAAAACGGCTTGACCAGAACATCCGATCCAGAAGAGAGATTGCCGCTTTCTACTACCAGGAATTCGGTGATAGTCCCTATTTTCATCTTCCAGCGGAGAGAGATTACGTTCAATCGTCCTACCATCTTTATCCTATCCGGCTGAAAGAGAAGCTTATTCCCGACAAGAGAAAAATATTCACAAGGCTTCGCGAAGAAAAACTGGGTGTGCAAACACATTATATACCCGTGTACCGGCAACCCTATTACCTTGAACAGGGATTCGGGAATATTCATAAACCGAAAGCCGAAACATTCTACCATTCGGAAATCAGTATACCCATGTACCATTCCCTGACTGAGGAGGACCAGGAAGATGTAGTCAACCGGATACGATCTGTTTTCGAAACCCTTTAAATAAACGAAAAAATTGAAAATTGGTGCAATCATACAGGCCAGAATGTCATCCAGACGCTTACCTGGAAAGGTTTTGAAAGAATTGCCTTTTGGAAGTGGTATATCCGTTTTAGAACATGTTGTCAGACGATTAAAAAAATGTTCTTCAGTGGATAATGTTGTTATTGCAACCTCAACGAATAAAGATGATGATCTGATCATTACAGCTGCCAGGAACATGGGGATGGAAAGCTATCGAGGGAGCCTGGATAATGTATTGGATCGTTTTTATCAGACAGCTTCGCTCTTTTCGTTTGATCAAATCATCCGAATTACAAGTGATTGCCCGTGTATAGATCCTGTGATCGTGGACAAGCTTGTAGAGTATCATTTGAAAAATCAGGCAGATTTTACATCCACCGCGATTGAAAGGACTTTTCCGGTTGGTATGGATGCTGGTATTATTCGATATGAAGCACTGAAAGAGGCCTGTGAGAATGCTCAACACGATTATGAAAAAGAGCATGTCACGGCCTATTTTTATAAATCGTTCCCCGAAAGATATAAAGTACAGGTTTTGAAAGCAGAAGAGAAATATAATTATCCGGATATCAGAATTACCCTTGACACTCCGGAAGATTATATCCTCCTGTGTGTGGTTTATGATTGCCTCTACTCCAAAAATCCGGAATTCGGCCTTCAAGAGATCATTGACCTGTTCCAAGAAAAACCCTGGATAAAAACGATTAATCATAATGTACAGCAAAAACAGATGCATACCGACCTGAACGGAGAATTGAATGAAGTAATTGAATATTGCAAGAAACAGGATCTCCAACGTATCCTTAACCTCCTGGAAAAATTAAAAAATGAATAATTCCTATTGGGTATTCGTTGTTACAGATACTTGTAATCCAAATAATAATACAAAATGAGTGTAAAAAAGATCGACGGATTTGAAAACTTTGGGAAATTCTTTGAGGATTTTTCTGTTGGATCCATATATAATCATTGGCCAGGCAAAACCATAACGGAAAGCGATAACAACCTGTTTTCCCTCCTTACAATGAATCACCACCCCTTGCATATTGATGCATATTATGCTGGCAAACAGCAACATAAGAAAATTCTTGTTGTTGGCACCCTGGTGATCAGTGTGGTTGTCGGGTTGACTGTATCCGATATCAGTGGTAAAGCAATTGCCAATCTTGGATTTGAAAAAATAACCCATGATAACCCAGTCTTTATCGGAGATACACTATATGCTATTACAGAGATCCTGGAAAAAAGGGAATCCGACACAAAAGATGATCGGGGCATTATATATGTAGAGACCAGGGCCTTTAACCAGGCAATGATAAAAGTGTTAACTTTGAGAAGACATGTTTTAGTGCCCAAAAAGAAGTATCATGACAAATAACAGGGGATACATTTTCCGAAGTTTAATGTTCGTTCCTGGACATAATGAAAAGCTCCTTAATAAAGCAGCTGCGACTGAGGCGGATGTTTTGCTCATAGATCTTGAAGATTCAGTCCGTCCTGATTCAAACAAACAGCTTGCCCGCCAAACGGTCAAGGAAAAGATCAAAGCTGGACTATTCAAGGATTTTTATGTTTTCCCAAGGGTTAATGACCGCGAAAGTGGCCACCTAATAAAAGACATCTATGAACTAACCATTGAAGGAGTAGATGGTTTTACCTATCCAAAAGCACAGACAGGTCAGGACATCTATTTTTTTGATAAGCTGCTGGAAACCATTGAAGCTGAAAAAAATATACCAAAGGGCACGTTCAAGATCATCGCTCTGATTGAAACAGCTGCTGCTGTATTAAATGCTCAGGAGATTTGTCAGGCATCCTCCAGAATGGTGGCTATAGCTTTCGGATGTGAAGACTTTATGTCAGATCTGGGAGGTATCCATGATAAAAGTGGTGATAGCATATTTACTGCCAGAGCAATGATTGCTATGGCAGCAAAAGCAAACAATGTAATTCCAGTTGATACAGTACACATTGATGTGCATGATCTAAAAGACCTGGAAAAGAACTTGAAAGTTGCAAAAAAGCTTGGATTTGAAGGAATGTTAATCCTCAATCCCAAAGAACTTGAACTGGCGCATCGATATTTTTCACCAACGGAACAGGAAGTAAAGGAAGCAGAGGAAATGCTGCAACTTTTCAAAGAATCCTCCATAGCAGGAAAAGGCGTTGCCATAAAAGACGGTAAGTTCATTGGCCCACCGATGGTCATTTCAGCCCGAAAAACAATCGAGAAAGCCAGGATGATCAAAAACAAAAGAGCGAAAAATGAATAAATTGATAATCATCGGTGGATATGGAAATGGAACGGTTGCTGCCTCAACAGTTGAAGATATCAATCAAATAGAAAAAAAATGGGAAATCTCCGGATTCCTGAATGATTATGAAAAGCAAATCAACGATTACCCGGTTATTGGTCCTATTCAGTATGATACTGTGCAGGACGTGCTGAAAAATAAGGACACCTATTTTCTCTATACATTAATCAGCACCAAATACAGGGAGGCACATCTCTCAAAACTGTTGGATCTTAAAATTCCGCAAGAACGATTCGCCACAATCATACATCCTACCGCTGTCATCTCAAAATTTTCAAGTATTAGCCGTGGTGTGAGCATACAGCCATTTGTCAGTGTTGGACCAAACGTAACAATAGCCAATCATGTTCAAATTTTTGCACAATCCCTGATCGGCCACAATGCAAGACTTGATGATTATTCCTATGTGGCTAATAATTCCTGCATTGGTGCTAATGTCCACTTACAGGAAGGAGCATATCTTGGAACCAACTGCAGTACAATAGAAAACATCACTCTTGGTAGGTGGTGCCTTGTTGGAATAGGTGCTGTAGTTATTAAAGATGTGCAACCATATTCCAAAGTTGTGGGCAATCCTGCCAGGGAAATCGGAAAAACCCATTAATCCATCTGTAGGGTGAACCCTCCCGGCTTTACAGATACTGTGAGAAAAAAACTTAACCGTTCCCGGCTTGAACAATGAACAAACCGGGAAAGGTTAAAAAAAGAATAAAATTGCACATGCGCGTTTTGATTCGACTTGATGCTGATCCCAAGACTGGAATGGGTCATCTGACCAGATCCCTATCCATTGCAAATCAAATCAGAAGCATCAGCACCGGAAAAATTGAGATTCTATTTTTGACCGGTCGAGATGGGTTTACTTTAAAAACTTTAGCAAGCCACAATTTCAACTATTTTCTTAAAAAAGAAACTGAGTCCGAAGAATCATTTCTGTTCAGAGCGGTAAAAGAGGTTGAAGCTCAAGTGCTGTTTATTGATAAAATCTTCCAGTATCCGGGTAAATTGATAAAAAAAATCAAAGGAATCCTTACGGTTGTCATGTTCCATAATATTTGTGAAGGGAGTTATTTTTCAGATCTTTTCATATTACCAACACTCCATTCACCTGATGATCTACTAACCGATCAAAGATGGGCAAAGAACGGTGTCCAATTCTATCATGGCAATAAATACATTGTCCTCAATGAACAAATTTTAACCCTTGACAAAAAAGCCGGCACGAAACCCGAAGTAGCACGAATCGTTATATCAACCGGTGGCAGTGACCCCAAGGGTATATTGATCAAACTATTGAATTGGTTATGTGGTGAGGACAATATGGGAATAGAGATTACAGCGCTTACCGGACAATTGTTTATCCACCAAAAAGAACTCGATGCATTAAAATCCGATCTGCCTGAATACATCAGGTTAAAAAACTACAGTTCTGGCTTATTGCAGGGAAATGATCTGGCAATCTGTACCTTTGGTTTAACAACATATGAGTTGATGTACCTTGGGGTTCCGGTACTCAGCATTGGCCATCAACTATCCAATGCTCTGGGCAGTAGGATATTAGAGGATCGGCACAAAGCCGTGATCGATTTGGGCTGTATCGATGATTTGTCAAAAGAAAAGTTGCTATTCACACTGCATGATCTCTTAAATGACAAAAAAAGGCTTGCTGAATTGAGCCAAACCGGAATGCATTTATTGGATGGAAAGGGAGCATGTCGTGTTGCAGGACTGATTTTACAAACATTCAGTTAATCATAAATCGCCAAAAAATAATATAACTATTTTTACCAAATTAATTGACTCTATGATTGGTGTTACTGATATTGGTACGTATATCCCTGAAGGAAGAATCTCCAATTTTGCCCGGAAAGAAAAATTCCATTCGAATGATGATTTCATTTTTCATAAGGTTGGTATAGCCAATGTTGCGGTTAAAGATTCCGAAGAAGAGACATCGGATATGGCCGTAAAAGCTTTTCATAAATTGGAACATAAATGTGAAATAGATAAATCGTTGATTCAGGTCGTCATACTCATCACCCAGAACCCAGATTCAAACATTCCCCATTCATCGGCTACTATCCACGACCGTCTGAACCTTCCCGAATCCTGTGCTTGCTTTGATGTATCCCTTGGCTGCTCAGGCTATGTTTATGGTTTATCCATTGCAAAATCATTCATGGAGGATAATGGATTCAAGCATGGATTGTTATTCACTTCCGATCCCTATTCCAAAATTATCGATCCGGAAGACAAAAATACTTCCATGCTTTTTGGCGATGCCGCAACGGTTACTTATCTTACCGATAAACCAAAATATACTCCCGGGAAATTTACTTTTGGTACCCTTGGAAAAGAGAGTGAAATGCTCATTTGTGAGAATGGTAAACTTAAGATGAATAGTCGTGGCGTATTCAATTTCGCTGCACGTTATGTGCCTTCCGATTTTAATACGATCCTTGAAAAAAATCAATGTGATAAAGAAAATATTGATAAATTTATTTTTCACCAGGGCAGCAAATACATTATTGATACATTAATAAAACGGATGAACCTGGATTCCAGAAAGGTGGTTTTTGATGCAACCGAATACGGGAATACGGTCTCCTCTTCAATACCAATTATCCTTGAAAAGGAGATGGACAAAAAATCGAATAAATGCATCTATATTTGTGGGTTCGGTGTAGGACTTTCCTGGTCAGGCAACATTTTATACCGTACAGACTAATACCGCTATGAAAGTTACAATTAACGATTTAAAAGAGATTCTGGCTAACACCTCATACGGGAATAATGCAAAACTCCTGGATGCAAATGATTCCCTGAGAGAAGAGGGTGTGGATTCACTTGACCTGCTCGATTTTTACCTGAATATTGAGGAACGATACAACATTAAGGTAAATGATGAAGATGTAGCAGGTTTATTGACATTGAATGATTACCAAAAATACGTTTCTGATAAACTCACTAAAGCATAACTAAAGTATTGTGCCAGCAATAAAAATTAATAATCATGCAGTCGGTGATGGTCATCCTGTTTTCATGGTCGCTGAATTATCTGCCAATCATGAGCAGAAGTATGACCTGGCAGTGCAGACCATTCATGCCATGAAGGAAGCAGGTGCTGATGCAGTTAAACTGCAGACTTTTACTCCTGATAGCATGACCCTTAATTCCGATTTACCCTGGTTCCAAACCCGGGAGGATAGTCTCTGGGCTGGCCAAAAACTTTACGATCTTTACAAAAAGGCATATACTCCGTGGGATTGGCACGAAAAATTACAAAAGATTGCCCTAAATATCGGACTTGAATTTTTTTCTACACCTTTTGATATTCAAGCAGTTAATCAACTTGAATCCATTCAAGTTCCCGCCTATAAAATCGCCTCATTTGAAATAACCGATATCCCATTAATAACAAAAGTTGCATCAACAGGAAAGCCGGTTATCATTTCAACCGGGATTGCTGAAGAAGAGGATATTCGCCTGGCCGTTGAAACCTGCAGAGAAACAGGAAATAACCAGATAGCCCTTTTAAAATGCACATCTGCTTATCCCTCTCCCCTTGAGGAAGCTAACCTTCGTGCAATACCCTTATTGAAGGAAAAATTTGATACCATTATTGGTGTTTCTGATCACACTCTGGGAATCACCGTTCCCATTGGAGCTGTCGCTATGGGTGCAAAAATCATTGAAAAGCATTTTGTCCTGAATAGTCAGGGAAAGAGTCTTGACAGGGATTTTTCTCTGGACCCCAATGAATTCAAGCTAATGGTCCAATCGGTTCGTGAACTTGAAAAAGCCCTGGGTGAGCCAACGCTTAACCTGTCTGAAAAAATGATGCAGGGGAGAAAATCAGGAAGATCCCTCTTTGCTGTACAAAATATTGCAAAAGGGGAAAAGTTGACAACTGATAATATCCGATCGCTCCGGCCAAATCTAGGTCTTCACCCCAAATACCTTAAGACACTTTTGAATAAAAAAGCCTCGAAAAATATAGTTTCAGGCACACCCCTCAATTGGGATTTAATCGATCCCAACAGCTGATTATCTCCAAAAATTTACCTTTTTCAACACAGACCGAAATCCATTGTCTACCTCTTCAGAAATATGAAAAACAAGTACCAGTACCCCGAATATTAAAGTAATAAATGAACTTCGTACGATAATATCAACCACGAAGTTCGAAAAAACCGGGATCAGCAGGCTGATGAAATAAGAAGCCAGACCAATCAGGATGAGTAGAAGGGTTTTGTTATTGAACGGTTGCATCCTGAAACGGAGCTTGATAAACAAAAAACGCAGAAAATTATAGATGAGCGAACTGATCGCAGAAGCCATTGCTGCACCTACTATTCCATAACGGGGAATGAAAATCAGGTTGGTAATAACTACCATGACAATCAAAAAGGACATGAAATAGGTTTGATACCGGTAATACCTTGATGTAGCATAGATAACATTTGCTACACCCGTTGACATTTCAAACAATTTTGCCAGCATCATAAATAAAATCACATATTTCCCCTGCTCATATTCTGCCGGTAAAATCTGAAATACATTATGAACGTTAGCCCAGATACCAATAAAAAGCAACAATCCAATCACCAACTGGTTGATTGAACTTTTAAAATAAATGGCATTGATTTCACTAAAATTCTTTCTTTTCATCAATTCTGCAATGACCGGGATAGAAATGTTACGAACAGATTTTGAGGGCACAAGGATTAAAACACTAAAATAAAATGCAACGGTATAGATACCCGTTGCACTTAAATCAATCATGGAGTTGATCATCAATCGGTCAATGGTTGACATGGCAATACTGCTTAGTCCGGCTAATATTCCAAAAAGGCTGATGTTAACCATCAACCTGGCCATTCTTCTGGAAATGAATCCCCGCTCAAAACGAAGACTGAATTGTTTGCGGATGATCAGCACAACGGTAAGAATCACCCCGGGTAAACTCTGTACCACAATAAAGGCAAAAACAAACTGAGGAAAGGTCATCCATTTTAACAGGTAGAGGATAAGGGTAATACAGTAGGTAACCTTAAAAAAGAAATCTTTCAGGAACGTTCCCAATACCGCATCAAACAATACCCTGTTATAGGCATCCAGGATAGTAAAAAGAAGGGAAAAAAAGACCAGTGGAACAAGGTAAACCATGTATTCCACGAAAAGGGGTGATTGATCAATATTATCATGGATAAACCAGGGCCGCAAAACCAGGAAGACAAGTACCGACAAAAGGAATCCACCCAGGGTAACAATCAGGGTTAAGAAGAGAAATCCATGATGATTTGTTTTTTCGTCGCGGAAGTACGGAAACAAGCGGTTAATGACACCATTGAAACCGAGTGTGGAAAGCTGTACAAAGGGCAGCGAAAAGGCAACCAGGATACTGGTTAATCCAATCTCTGCTGTTGTCAGTATTCGTGGTGCCAGGATAATGGCATTGATGAACCCAATAACAATTCCCAGATAAGAGTAGACTGATCCTTTTATTGCCTGCCGTTGTATGATTCCCATTCCTTACACTTATTAGGATAGTAATGTCATCTCTCTATTCGTTAATTCTTTCACGAAATACTTAAATGCTTCAAATTGTTTATATTCGTGTACTCTATTAACCATATTAAAGATATATTATTTTGTTAACTATGAATAAGATTTCTCTGAAAACATTCCTTCCACACGGGGTTGCTGTCCTGGTTTTCCTTGCAATTTCTTTCGCCTATTTTCCAGAACATCTGGAGGGAAAAGTCCTTCAGCAATCGGATATCCGATGGTGGGAAGGTATGTCAAAAGAGCTCCGAGACTATCAGTCAGAGACGGGAGAATTTACCTTATGGACGAATGCCATGTTCGGGGGTATGCCGACCTACCTCATCGTATCACCACCCTCAAATAATCTTTTTCATTACCTTCATTTGATTCTTACCTTAAATCATGCAAAACCGGTATGTTATATCTTTCTGTTTTTAATTGGCTTTTATATTGCACTGCTAGTCTTTCGGGTGAATCCCTGGCTTGCAATAGCTGGAGCTCTTGCTTTCGCCTTCTCAACGAATTCGTTTACCCTGATTGAAGCAGGCCATTTAACGAAAGTTCAGGCCATCGGTTATATGGCTCCCATTATCGGAGGTGTATACCTTGCCTATCGCAGAAAGCTTCTGCTGGGTGCAGTAATAACGGGTATATTCCTAACGCTCCAGCTGCTGGTTAATCACCTGCAGATGACCTATTATACGCTGATCATCATTATTATCTTTGGAATCGTTGAACTGTTTTATTCCATTCGGGAAAAAAGGGTCTTGCCCCTGGTTAAGACCACAGGTGTTTTGTTCATTGCTGTGTTGCTTGCTATAGGCTCAAACATGGTGAATTTCCGGCTCACCTATGAGTACTCCAAATACTCAACACGAAGCAAGTCTGAACTGTCCAATACCCTTGAGAGCAAAACTACCGGCTTGGATAAGGATTACATTACAGCCTGGAGTTATGGTATTGATGAAACACTTACTCTGCTCATTCCTAACTTCAAAGGGGGTTCATCGCATGGTGCGCTAACGAAAAATTCAGAAACCTTTGAATTGTTTAAAAAAGCCCAGGGCGAGAAAAATGCCCGGCAGGCAATTCAGGCTCAACCGATTTATTGGGGAGGGCAGCCATTTACCGGTGGCCCGGTCTATGTCGGCGCAATAGTATTCTTTCTCTTTGTTATGGGAATGTTTCTTATAAAAGGCCCGGTTAAATGGTGGTTGCTCATCACTACTATCCTGGCTATTTTACTCTCCTGGGGGTACAACTTTATGGCTTTTTCTGATCTGTTTATCAACTATTTCCCGGGGTACAATAAATTCAGGGACGTTACCATGATCCTGGTTATCGTACAATTTACTTTTCCCCTGGCAGCCATACTGGTCCTCCAAAAACTGATTGACGGAAATATTATTAAAAACGATCTGCTGAAGTATGGTAAAATTTCCTTATACATTGTTGGCGGAATTACACTCTTCTTTGCCCTGTTTCCAGGTTTGTTTTATGACTTTTCAGCCCAATCCGATCAGGCCTATTCCAACCAGGGGCTCCAGGTACTTGTCGATGCATGGGTAGCGGATCGAAAGATGCTTCTCCGCAACGATTCCCTGAGATCACTTGTGTTCGTTCTCCTTTCAGCATCCCTTATTTATGTCCTGTACATAAAAAAAATCAGGATTACCTGGTTTTATCCCATCTTATCCCTGTTAATCCTCATTGATATGTGGCCGGTTGCCAGGCGGTATTTGAACAACGATGATTTCGTATCAAAAAGACAACGATCCGAAGCTTTTCAGCCCTATCAGGCTGATCTGCAAATTATGGCTGATGATGATCCCTATTTCCGGGTTCTGGATCTTACCGCAGATCCTTTCAGAAGCTCCAGGGCATCCTATTTTCATAAATCAATTGGCGGATATCATGGGGCAAAATTGAAACGGTACCAGGAGCTGATCGATTACCACCTGAGCAAAAACAACATGGATGTTTATAATATGTTCAATACCAAATACTTTATCTTACCTGCTCAGGATTCACCCCCAATAGCACAGCGGAACATGGGTGCACTGGGGAACGCCTGGGTTGTCGATCAAATACGCTGGGTATCGAATGCTGACGAGGAGATCGAAGCATTAAATAACTTCGTCCCCGCAAACGAAGCAATAATAGACGTGCGATTTGAAGAACTGGTGGGCGATTTTCAACCACAAATCGATACATCTGCTAACCTTGAACTGATGGAGTATAAACCAAACCAGCTTACTTACAACTATCAATCTTCATTGGATCAACTGGTTGTTTTCTCAGATATTTATTACGATAAAGGGTGGAAAGCTTACATCGACGATGAACTGTTCCCTCACTTCAGGGTTAATTATATATTAAGAGGGATGATTATACCCGCGGGGACCCATCAGATCCTCTTTACATTTGAACCCTATTCATACGACATTAGCCGTAAAATAGCATTCGCCAGTTCATCATTCTTTGTCCTTTTGATCCTGGGAATGCTGGGTTTAGAAATAAGAAAAGTGCTGGGATGAGTGTGGTTTATGAGTAACCCACCTTTGGCCTAACCATCCTTTACGGAATTCAGATCATTGGAACGATTAACCGATCAATACCTGTCAATCCACCTGTACCGTCTGGCATTATCACCCAGTTTTACAGCAATCATGATCTCGTGGGAACCAATGCTGTATTTTTGGATGCTGCTGAGTGTATAATCAAATGCGTATCCAAAATAGAAATGGCTAACACGGACTCCGCCCAGAATAACCAACGCTCCATCTGTCCGGTATGACAAACCGGCCCAATAATCTTCCCTGTAATAAACCTTCAGGTTTAAATCAAGCTGGGGTAACCATCTCTCCGTAGTTTTAAACAGTATGGATGGTTCAATCTGAAAATCCTTGGGAAGCTGAAAGGTATATCCACCAGTTAAATAGTAATGTCTCAACATCCGGTAATCATCCAGGGTAACATTTCCAAGTTTCAGATAAGACTGGAAAAGCTGGGCAACAGAGAATCCTGCATAAAAATTTGGATTTAGCAAATAGACTCCAAAATTTGCATCAGGTACATAAATCGCCTTTCGTAAATCACCACTCACCACCAACGGCTCACTTTCATCGTAAAATGTAAGTGCCTCATCGTCCACCCTGAACTGGAATAATGAACCCGAAAGACCAAATGAAAGTTGTGTTTGATCAAACCAGATATGATAAGCATAGGTAAACTGTAAGCCTGTCCTGGTTACCAGTCCGTTCTTATCATTAAAAATATAACCTCCCAGGCCGACCCTTCCTTTCGTACTTGGTCTGTACACTTTCTTCCTGGCAGATACTGATTTCAGGATATAGCTTTTCTTCAACATCCTTGTTTGGAAACAGAAGGAATGTGTTGCAGGTGCGTTTTTGAAACCCAGCCATTGCTCTCTTGCAGTCAGGTTAAAGGTGGTATATCCATCACTCCCGGCAATAGCAGGATTCAACAAAAACCCATTCATCATATATTGACTATATAATGGCAATTGCTGGGTTTTTGCTGTAATCACAAAAACGAATGCAACAATCCCGAAGAGCATGAACCGCTTCATGGAATCGAATATACCAATTGTCTTGCTCATCATTGCCAGGAGCATTATCTTACTATAGTAACGTTGCCTGTAACAGGTTTTGTACCATTATGTAAATTGATCACAAAGTGATAGGAATCCATCGGTAAGGTTCTGCCATTGTATGAACCATCCCATGGATCCGGGTACCCCCTCTTTGACTTGAATACCAGCGTACCCCATCGGTTGAATATCTCAACAACTGCATCCGGATACAGCTCAATCAATCCAATCCTCCACGTATCATTGATGTTATCTCCGTTAGGTGAAAATCCCGTCGGTATTTCGATACATATACCCCGTTCGCTTGGCAGGTCAAATGTATCGCGTAACTCACACAGGTTATCATCCAGGATCAGCACAGAATATTCACCTGCTTTTAAATCAGTTATATGACTTGTTGTTTCCTGATTCGACCATTCATATATATATGAACCCGTAGCCACACCGCCCTGAACATCAAGAATGATCTCACCACTTGGCAGATCGGTACAATATGCCGGTATCAGGGTGGCTGTAACAGTCAGTTCATCCGGTTGGATCAATGTGATTACCGTATCAATATAACAATTGTTCTCATCGTAAACAGAGACCAGGTGGTCTCCAGCCACCAGGTCATAATTGGCTGATGTCTCCTCACCATCAGCCCAATCATAAATGTATGTCCCTGTACCTCCAGCCATATCCAGAACAATATAACCGGTGGTATCACCGTAACAAGTCAGGTTATAATTTCCATCCAGTGAAAGGGATTTGGTTACAGTCACAGATAGCGCAGACGGATCAGAAATGACGATTGCCGTATCACCGGTACATTGCTTTAAATCAATTATATTCAGTGTGTAGGTACCCGGTTCCAGGTTGTATATGTCCTTTTCTGCCGAAGTGAATCCATTGGGGCCGGTCCAGGCAAATAAATACGGTTCAGTGCCACTTAACATGGTAATCTCAATATACCCATCAGCTGCACCGGTACAGGTTATGGTTTGTCCATTATAGTCAGAAACCGCTGCGTCAAAAACAAGTGGAGGAGGCAACTGAATGGTTACTGAGTCTCCGTGCTGACAACCGTTGAGATCAGTTATTGTTACAGTATAAAGGCCTTCTGTTAAATTGTTGATGTCTTCGGTCGTCGCACCATTCGACCAGAGGAACGAGTATGTCCCGGGTCCTGTTCCTCCGCTTACCGTTAGATCAGCTGATCCGTTATTATATCCCGGCGATTCACAGGTAATATCTGTTCCAACTATTTCAGATTGCAATGGTGGAGGTTCTGTTAACGCAATGGTATCTTCAAAGGGACAGTCATTAGAATCCAGGATAGAAACTGCATAAGAACCCGCTGTTAATCCGGTTTGATCTTCATCATTTGGCATCAGGCCTGAGCCATTCGTGGTTGTCCATTCATAAATATAATTGCCAGTGCTTCCACCGGTAACATTGATATCAATGGCGCCATCTGTATCACCAAAACAACTTATATTATTAATTAAATCAGGAGCCATTGAAGGATTATAAGTCAGACGAAGGGTGTCAGGTTCACGTAACTCGAATGAGAAATACCGGTAACATTCTCCCATAGAATCTCCTACAGTGACATCATAGGTGCCTGCTGTCAGACCGTATTGATCCTTATCAGAAGGAACCAGACCCGATCCATCTGCGGTGGTCCATTCAAAGGTATATGATCCCGAGCCGCCTTCCATTTCAAGTTCAATGAACCCATCACTATTTCCATGACAATTCAGGTTATAATGACCATCGTCTGACATGGAGAATGTAGTATCCGCCAACTCGATCCCTTCCGGTTCAATCAGGGTTATGCTGTCCATTCCCGTACAACCCAATACATCCGTTACAGTCACGTAATACGTGCCGGCAGTGAGATTCGACTGATTCATGTCGGTTGGATTACCCGAAATTATTCCGCTACCTGAAGCAGTCCAGAAATAGGTGTATCCTCCATTCCCACCCGTAACATTATCAACAGTTATGCTTCCATCGCTGTATCCCCGGCAGGTAATGTTGAAATTACTCGGATAGACGTATGCACTGAGTTCAATGGCAATGGGATCTGGTTCAAGTAAATATACTGATTTTGTAATCGTACACCCCTGTGCATCCCGGTATTTAAATTCATAATCCCCTGCAGAGAGTGAATCGATAAACTCTACAGGCATAACGTTATTAACTGTTATCCCTGTAGCGAGTGTATCCCCAGTCAAATCATCAAATAACCACCAATCATATGGTGGATAATCTCCATTATTCACGATATATTTTATCACCCCATCCGAACCACCATTACATGAAATATGATATGAATTAAGTGGTGGTTTAGGGTCTCCATAGGCATAACCAGGAATCGCCGTGGGTGGCTGTACATACCTGTCGTTATACTCCTCCGTACATCCCAGGTTGTCTTGAACGATAACGGAATAACCTCCTGGTGCCAGGCTGTCGATAAACGCTTCATTACAGCAATTATAATACCCTTCCGGGCCATCCCATTCAATATAAAATGGATCTATTCCTTTCCCCAGAACCAGTTCAATGTTACCATCCGTATTTAGGCAAGAGATTGCATTCGTAATAATGAAATCCTGAATCACAGTAGGATGAACTTTAATCTCAACAGTATCATTAACTCCATCTGCACATCCTGTTGCTAATGCTCGTGGAGTAATGATGTACATCACAGATTGAACAGTATCAGTGCTGTTCGTCAGTTGCTGGTCAATCATATATCCATCAGTCAATCCGGTTTCAGATGCTGTATAGCCTGTAATACCTGGTCCGGATGGAACAGTAACATAATCAAACGTAACAATGCCTGCTGTTAATTGAGTGATGGTAGTCAATAATATATTTGCAGTCCCGTCATTACAAACTCGTAAAGAATCAGTTGTTGGTATCACATCTGGTTGTGGATCCATTGTTATATCAATCGAAATGGTTATACCATTAACACATTCTGATCCTCCATCATTAGGATCAATATGTGGAGTGAACAGATAATTTACTATTCTTACACTATCTCCAATATTGGTCAGATCATCTACCAGAGCTGCAACTCCTTCAACTGCACGATCAGTTAAGGTAACTGTCGAAGAGGGACCACCAAAAGTTCCCAATACATCTACAGGATATGTAATTTGTACATCATATCTCCACAATCCTGTACCTAATATATGCGGGCTCGATATATCGAATACCGCATCGTCATCGAAGCAAATAACCAGGTCAGCAGCGCTTATATTGATCTTCGGCTGCGGGTTGATCTCTATACTGATTATTACCGGTACTCCGTTCTGGCACTCTCCGCCTCCGTCACCCGGATCAATGTGCGGGGTGAACGTGTATACTACTGTCTGTACATCATCTGTTGTATTGGTCAGATCATCCACCTGTGCACCAATGCCTGTCAGCGTCTCGTTTGTCAGTCCTCCTGCCCAGTCGCCTGTTACTCCTCCGG
>CAZTES010000039.1:0-19630 GCA_964612275.1 uncultured Rikenellaceae bacterium | reverse complement strand
ACCGAAATTATGCTTTGTCTGCCGAATCCGCCGTCTGGCGGAGAAGGCTGAAGTGAACGCAGTGACGAGGAATCTCTTTGAATATCGAATATCGAACAAGGAATGTCCAATGTCGAAGTATTAACCTCCGGGCAACCTGGTCTTGGAACCGAGGAACCTGAGGTTGCTGAAAGCAAGCGAAGGTGACGAGCTCGATGAATCTCTGCGCATGCAGGGTGAGTCAATACTGGAATAATGGAATGTTGGATTTATGGATAAAAAACACCTCTTCATTGCATCTTGTGTCTTTTGTCTCGTTATAACATTATGGGGCAAATACAGAGAATTTGCTTCTTCAATATGTAAATCGATTCTCCGGATCGATTAAACGAACCGGGAGGTTTGTTCTACTGAGTCCAATACCTGTTACTTTACTCATAACGGAGTGTTTCGGCCGGATTCTGGCTTGCAGACTTCAAGGCCTGGTAACCAACCGTAAGCAAAGCGAGAAAGCTAACGGCAAAGGCTGCCACTACAAAGAACCCTACACCCAGGTTGATGCGGTAAGCAAATACTTCAAGGAACTTCTTCATCACGAGAAAGGCTATTATCCAGGCAATAATATTAGCGTACAGCAACAGCGTAAGATATTCTTTTGACAGTTTGAGGATAATACCAGGCACCGTCGATCCAAGGATCTTCCTGATCCCGATCTCCTTTACTCTTCTTTCCGCCATAAAATTCGACAGGCCGTACAGTCCCAGGCAGGATATTATTACAGCCAGGAAGGTGAAATATTTCATCAACTTCTGAGCCGCCTCTGCCGTTTTTTCCTGTTCAAACTTATAATCCTCCAGAAAATTATATTCAAGTGGATATTCAGGGAATGTCTGTTTCCATATTTCCTCAATATTACCAGCTGTTTTTCTCATTTCTTCTTTGCTGCCAGGTTTTATTTTAACAAGAAGGTATGAATTACCGGCGGGTTTAAGTCGAAATAATAATGGGGAGATCTCCATAGAAAGGGGCACGTGATGAAAATCTTTCATGACACCGACCACATTATAATACTCACCCTGGTAATAAAATGTCTCTTCCACAGCCTTCTGCCAGTCCATCTGTCTGACAGCCGCCTCATTCAGGATTATATTATCCACTGAATCTGAAGTATACTTTTCAGAGAAATACCGCCCTTCCGCCATCCGGAGTCCGAGTGCATCCATGTAATCGTAATCAACTTGTGTTTCACAGAGATAGCGTAACTCATATTCCGGTCTGCCCCATTCCTGGTAATATCCTCCTGCAACCAGGACGGGCAGGTGGGAAGTATTTGTTACTTGAAGGACAGCAGGTATTTCTTTCAGGCTGGATTTTATAATATCCGACTTCCGGCTTGTTTCATCCCTGAGCCTGATGTAGATCAAATCCTTTTTATTATAGCCGAGATCGGTAGTATCCATATAGTAAAACTGCCTGCTCACAACGGTTGTGCAAATCAGGAAAAAAACAGCTGCCATAAATTGAATGACCACAAGGGTTTTTCTGATCCCCGATTTTCCTGATCCTGTCTGACTATGCATCTGAAGAATCTTGACCGGCTTGAAGGATGACAGGAAAAAGGCAGGATAAATTCCTGAAAGAAAGGAGGTTACTAACCATACCAGAACCAGGAGTAAAATAATTTTCGAATCCAGGTAATTCAGGTTTAAATGTTTGCCTGATAACCTGTTAAGTGAAGGCAGAAAAAACTGGATCAATATTATGGCAAAATTCAGCGCAATCAATGTAAAAATCAGCGTTTCACCCAGGAATTGAAATACAAGGTCTCCTTTGTGAGCTCCAAAGATTTTTCTGATACCGACCTCCCTTGTCCTTGTGATGGAGCGAGCCGTTGAGAGGTTCACAAAATTTATGCAAGCGATCAATAAGATGAGAAAGGCGATCATGATAAATATATAGATCAGCAAATCACCACCTACAAGAAAAAAACGATGGGTTTTTGAAAGGGGAACCAGGAATACCTCTCCCCCAATATTATCACTTGAAAAATTAAACCGCTCAGTAACCTTTCCGGAAACCTCATCCCGGGATACTCCCTGATCCAGTAATGCATAGGTATTGAAAACGCAATTGCCGAAATAATTGCCATAAAGCTCAATATCAAAGCCCAGTTCTCCAAGCAACGAGAAGGGTACCATAAAATCATATTTCTGGTGGGTATGTTCAGGAGGATCCTGAACGATTGCAGTAATCTCCAGGTCAATTTTATTATTTAAACGGATAGTCTTCCCAACAGGATTCTCTTCACCAAAATATTTAACAGCCATTTTTTGTGTGATTACAAGGGCATTAGGTTTCAGCAACGCAGTTCGGGGGTTACCTTCTATAAAGATAATTGTAAACAGATCAAATATTTCAGGATCTGCGGCTATTCCCTGGCTCTCAAGAAATAATTTATCCCCGTAATTGAATCCCACCTCTCCTATTCTACCAATCCTTGCCACATTAATTATTTCTGGTATCTCTTCGATCAGGGCACTTGCCAGTTCATGAGAAGTAGTCGACTGGGAATTTAAACTTCTTCCCTGGTCATACACCCTTAAATAGGCATGCATAACCCGATCGCCTTTCTCATGGTATTTATCATAGCTTAACTCATCCTGTATCCACATTATTATGACGAGTGTACAGGCTATACCTAAAGCAAGTCCAATAATATTAACGAGGGTAAATACCTTACTCCTGAGAATATTCCTGAAGGCTGTGATAATGTAGTTGCGAAACATAATAGTGCGTGGGTTTCAGATCTTTCAAATACCATTTCATCAGAGGAATAGTGTCCAAAAGTTATACCACTATGACTAGTCTAAAGGTAAACAGCGACTTGCAATTCTGTTTTCGATTTCAACATCGCTGATTATGGTCCGGTTTCATACACCTTCTGTCTCATAATCATACACTATTATACCCCTGCCGGGGTATTTTTAATCAAGTCGACTCTGGAGACCTGCCTGCCGCAGGCAGGGTCGACCTACACTGATTCTGACTAAATCGAACGTTTTTGATAAAAAAAGACCAGGGATACGGTGTCAACATCCTATCCCTGGTTCAGGTTTAAGAGGTTTCTATATTTACAGTTCAATAAACTCCGGGGTGTTGCCATTCGTCCCGTTGTGCCCGTTGCCGGATGCATCCGTCACGGACGTTGCGGACATGGAGGATGAGAAGACGAGATCGGGGTCGCTGTCATCCACCGAACCGTAATAGTTTTTAATCTCTTTTGTTGTCAATACCCTTTGATACCATGCCTGGTGGGCAATGGTAACGCTGGTTTCCGAATAGATATCACCAACCTCATCCTCGGGTGAAGCTTCCTGTCCGCCCCAGAAAAGATTGTTATCATTTTCGCTGTCATCCATGGGATCAACCGTTACCGATCCCCGGTGTACACCGTCAACATAAAGATCCAGTGTTGTTGTAGCAAACGTGTACTGCAAACAGATGGTATACCATGCATCCGGAATATAGGTTGCTTCGTGAATCACGCTTACCCAGTCATTTTTTCTGACCCATGCATGCACCCGCGATTCATTGATGGAGATGGCGATATCACCCTCTTTGTCCACCCATGCTTTCCCCCTGAAAAAGTGCCATCCGCCGGAAGCACCGGATGCGAACTTCACGGTTTCAATAATTGCCCAGTCGGAATCTTTGGTGAAATTCTCAAACGTTCCGAAATTGACATAATCTTCATCCGCCTCATCCAGGTTCACCACAAATCCGCTGATCTTCTTATCCTTTTCCTCTTTTTCACAACTGTTTAATGAAAGAAGAACCAGCCCTGTAAACAGAACCAGAAATACCTTGGTTACTTTTGTAATGCTCATTTTTTTTTGAAATTTGGGTTAATAAAAAATAAAGCCTCAAAAGTATGAATAAACGGAGTAAGCTTATCATTCAACCCTATGTTTTCCGGCAGTGTCTTTCTTCAGTATTCAGGTAACCGATTTTTATTTCATATTGTGAGAATATTTTGCCTGTTTAATAGGCCTTTTATTATAAATATTACGTTGTAAATAGTAGAAAGAATCCCAGTCGTCTGACGAATTATCATTATTGTCCTTCATTTTTCTTGCAAGTACGGTCTGACGGCTATGGCCGTCTGACCGCTTGGGGAAAACGTAAAATCCTATCCGTCAGACAGCCTGCCTACCTCGCCGACAAGTTTTTAAGTTGCCTGTTAGTCGACTCTGGAGGCCGGCCGGCAGGCACGACCTACGGAGCTAAAAGTCATTTTTACAACCTTTTTGTATACTTCTTCATTTATCCGTACTTTTATTTTACCTGATAACTCTTAGCTATTAATCCCATGAAAAAAGCATTTATTATCATCTTTTGCATTGTGGTCAGCTGCCTGCATGTTATGGCGCAGACCCATCCGTTTCAGGACACCGTTCTTTCCGATGATGAGCGGCTGGATAACCTGATCTCGCTGATGACGCTGGATGAAAAAATTGCCCACCTCTCCCCCATGCTTCCGGGTATTCCCAGGCTGGGTGTAAAAGGCACCCGGATCGTGGAGGGACTCCATGGTCTGGCGTTGAGTGGTCCGGCGAACTGGGCGGTAAGGGGCAAAGGAGAAGCACCCACCACCACCTTTCCACAGGCGATCGGTCTGGCACAGATGTGGGATCCGGAGCTCCATCAGCAGATCGCCGCCTGGGAAGCCTATGAAACAAGGTATTTGACACAGAATCCGGACTATGCCAGTGCCGGGCTGATTGTGCTGGCTCCCAATGCCGACCTGGGCAGGGATATCCGCTGGGGGCGCACCGAAGAGTGTTATGGTGAAGATGCCTTCCTGGCATCCGTCCTCGTGGCTTCCTACGTGAAAGGGCTGCAGGGTGATCATCCCCGGTACTGGAAGACTGCCTCCCTTATGAAGCATTTCCTGGCCAACAGCAACGAAAACAACCGGTTCATCAACTCTTCGGATTTTGATGAGCGGTTGTTCCGCGAATACTACTCCTATACTTTTTATAAAGGTGTAGTTGAGGGTGGTTCCCGTGCATATATGGCTGCCTATAACAAATACAACGGCATTCCCTGCACGGTGCATCCCGTATTGAAAGAGGTCACGGTCAACGACTGGGGACAAAACGGGATCATCTGTACCGACGGTGGTGCCTTCAGGCAACTGGTAAACCTGCACAAATATTATGACGACTTCCCGGAAGCAGCATCAGCCTGCATTAAGGCTGGCATCACCATGTTCCTGGATTTCTACCAACCGGCATTAATGGAAGCACTGGAAAAAGGGCTTGTTTCGGAAAAAGAGATCGATGAAGCAGTTCGTGGGACGCTGCGTGTGATGCTAAAACTGGGGCTCCTGGACAGCAACCCGGAGAATCCTTATGCCGGCATAGGCGTTGAAGATACTATCCGGCCCTGGACAAAGAAGGAAGCCATCGATCTGGCACGAGAGGCAACAGTGAAGTCAGTCGTATTAATAAAGAACGATGGAATGCTGCTTCCTTTGAAAAAGGGAGCCATAAACTCCATTGCCATCATCGGACCCAGTGCCGATCTGGTCGTTTCCGACTGGTATGCGGGTACTCCACCCTACACGGTTTCCATACTGGAGGGCATCCGGAATGCTGTTGGGGATGACATTACCGTACGGTATGCCGGAAGTAACATGGCGGATTCAGCCATCATTGCAGCCCGTGAATCGGATGTTGCCATTGTCTGTGTGGGCAACCACCCCCTGAGTTACGGCCTGGACTGGGGTGAGAACCACGTTGCCAGTGATGGCCGCGAGGCAATTGACCGCCAGGCAATCTCCCTGGAGCAGGAAGACCTGGTCAAACTGGTTAAACAGGCTAATCCGAATACGGTGTTGATCCTGGTTTCCAGCTTCCCTTATTCGATCCCATGGTCCAAAGAGAACGTTCAGGCTATTTTGCACGTTACCCAATCCAGCCAGGAAATGGGGAATGGAACGGCAGACATCCTGTTTGGTAAAGTGAGCCCCGCCGGTCGCCTGGTCCAGACCTGGTCAGCCTCCATCGATCACCTGCTTCCCATCCTGGATTACAACATCCGCAACGGAAGGACATACATGTACGATACCCATGAACCACTCTTCCCATTCGGTCATGGATTAAGTTACACTTCATTTGAATACACAGATCTTACTATGGACCGGAAAACCATAGCGGATGGAGAGGTTGTTAACGTTTCCTTAATTGTGAAAAACACCGGGTCGGTAAGCAGCGATGAGGTGGTGCAGCTTTATGTAAACTTCCCTGATTCGAAGGTGGAAAGACCGGCTAAGGCTTTAAAAGGCTTCAAGCGGGTCCACATTCCTGCCCGGGAAAGCCTGACGGTTACCATTCCATTGAAAGCCGATGAACTGAGGTACTGGAATGAAGAAAAGCAGGCATTCGTGCTGGAAAAGGGTGCTGTCAGCCTGATGGTTGGCGCCTCATCGGTGGATGTAAGGCTGAGCGGAGTGTTGAAAGTTCGTTGATGCGAGAAGCACGGGGCATGGAGCACGGGTAAAAAAGTTCCAAATTGTTTCACATTGTTCCATGTTGTTCCAAAATGATTGTCTGCTAGAGGTGTTTATAACGGGTCCTCGTTTCTCGCTGCTCGGTCAAAGAAGATGTGAGAAGTGAGTGGTGAGCGGAAAAAGCAAATAATTTCGAATATCGAACAAGGAATAATAAATCTTGAAGTAGGCCATTTGAATTATTATGGAGTTACTACTGTTTCTCGTAAACCAGCGTCACACTGTTTTCGCCGCCCCTGAAGCTGGTTGAAGTGCGTTCGATTTGAAGGAGATCGCCTCCTTGCTGCAGGCTCCATGCTTCACTGCTTGTCATTTCCATGCTCCGTCCACCCCAGGTAAACTTCACCGTGTAACGAATATTTATCGATTGGGTCTCTTCATCCCAGTTTGCTGTGGAAATCCGTGGTGCATTAAAAACTTCCGATTTCACTTCAGTCCCGTCAAGCACTATCTCCTCGTTAGCGATCCGGTCCTCACCCCATTCCACCAAAGCCAATCGCTTCACAAAAAGCACTTCATCATCCTGGTCGATATCCAGTACCCAGTCCACATTTCCGGTTCCGCCGTTTCCTACATCGCTCAGTTCCTCGTTAAACACCCATTTTCCTGAAAAATCGACCGGGTATTTATCTTTCAACGGCAACAGCGGTAATCCACAGGCTTTCCGGAAGGGAGCCATCACCTCCCGGTAAGCGGGATCTTCCTGGCTCAACATTCTCGGGTCGTTCACCAGTTCCTGGTGCTGCTTTTTTGAAAGATTTCTCACCATCCCGGCCCAGATTACCCAGTAGGACCAGTTTGGTTGATTATCAAGAAGATCGAGCGCCGGGGGGTGCCCAACTTCTCCAAGCACAATCGGTTTTCCCTGTGACAGTGCCATCAGGCTATCGTAATAAGCCTGATTGAAATCACTGCCATAAACATCCAGTGACAGGATATCCAGGTAGTCATTTCCAGGGTAGAAATTGGAAAATTTCCTAATGGGTGTACTGGGTCGGTCAACACTCCAGACCCATACCAGGTTATTCAAATGATGGTACTTCACCATCCGGTCATACAGCTGGCGATAGAGGTCAATGGTAGTAAACTCTCCGACACGCCCACCCCACCAGAACCAGTCACCGTTCATCTCATGGTACGGTCTCCAGAGTACGGGTACATTTGCGTCCTGGAGTTTCTTAAGGTAAACAGCCACCGAGTCAACCTGGGCTGCCCACCGGTTATACAACCGTGTACCGGGTGTTAACACCTCTTTGAACTGTTCATCCAGCAGTTGTCCCTGCACGCTTGCCAGCGAATCGGGAGCCACCGGTCCCCGGGGCTGAAAGGTAACCGGTTCGTCGGCAGTCGGCGGTACAGCATGCCAGCAGATGGTAACTATTGATCCTTTTTTATGCTGCCTGATGGCTTCCTAAACAATATCGGGGCGTACCAGCTATGAATCGGAATCACCCTCTTTGGCAAACCCCATGTCCGTACTCCAGACAGCCGGGGTTTGCCCGATATAATTGGCAGCAAACCGGCTGTTCCGGTCTTTGGTATTGGGGTAATTGTGTTGACCGGTCAGGGTGTATTTGCCCGATATCCTGTAAAACAGATCAAGCAAAGCCTTTGCTTCCGGTGTGGCATTCGGGTTGACAGGATCAACTGCAAATACATAATTTAATGAATTGATAATTAATGTAATAATTAATATTACCTTAATTAATAGTTTAAGTTTCATAAAACATTTGTTTATTTTCTCATGTCAGCACATTTTTACAGAAATCAACACACTTTTTCACTTCTTTTATTGGATCGGAATCTTCGGGAACCGGGTATTCCAGTTCAATATCACAGGGAATGTCCCATTTATTCTTCCGGATCAGCTGAAGGATTTCAGCGACCTGGGCATCTCCTTCACCAAAAGGAACGGTTTTCCCATCGAATGTCCGGTCTTTCAGGTGAATGGTCAACAACCGTTCCTGGTTCCCCAGTTCCTCTACCAGGGAGAGCGCAGACTCTCCGTTTCCGGCAGCATAATGGCCGATATCCAGGTTCGACATAATGCCCTTACCAAAAGAGAAGTAAGGTCCCGTGGAATAGGTATCGGGTTTCAGCTGCGTATGGTTGTGAAAACCAATGGCCATCTTGTGCTTATCAGCCAGTGGTCCAAGAATTTTGGCTTTATTTTCATTCAGTTCGGTTGTTATCCCCCTGGCTCCCATTGTTTTAGCGACACTAAACATGTATTCCATCTCCTCTGCAGACATTCCTTCAGCCCCGATCGTGTCAAACTTTACAATGTTGATCTTCACACCTGCATCGTTGTACATTTTACGGATTGATTCAAATTTATCCATTGATGAAACAGTTTTCCGCCAGGTGATCAGTTCTTCCTGTTTTTTGGTGATCGCTTCCCTCATTTCGGGAGTCATCTGGAATCGGGGACGGCGTTGGGTTCCTTCCGGTATGCTATCGGGGGGCTCCGGGGGATTTTGCTCCCTGAACTGAGCCATGATTTCCATGACATTCACTGCAGGAGCTCCCACCGATTCTTCAATCGGTCCATACATCAACTCACAGGAGCTCAGTCCGGACTGAAGAAGGTAATCCAGTGTCGCTTCGGCACTGGTTCCCGGAAGGTTGCGGTAACTATAAGTAATGGCTCCGATTTGCACGCCTCCGAAAACCGAATCGGGTTTCACACCGCTTAGAATGTGGTTTCCCCTGACAATCCGGGGAATAAAGGGATACGCGACGGCGGCAGCAGCAATGCCGATAAACCTGCGGCGGTCTATGGGTCCGTTCTGTGTCTTTTGTTTGCTCATGATCTTTTGCATTAAATGTTATGAGGTTGTATCTGAAAATGTATAATCCATCGGTCGTTCGTGTGAAAGTAATCACTTTTGCAGATTAATCAAAATGCTCGGAATTCCGGACAAATTCGAAAATTTGTCCGGCTTTCAACTGGCCAATTCCTTCGACTTGCCGGAACTCATCACAGGAAAGATTCATGATACGGTGAATGGACTTATACCGCTCCAGCAAGCGGAGTGAGAGAACAGGACCAATCTCCGGAAGTCCCTGGAGAAACCAAATTTTCCTGTTCCTTATTCGTTTTGGTTTATAACCGGACCGGACAACCGGAACCTTTGCCAGTGCTGTTTGCTGTCCGGCCATGATCAAAACATCCGTTGTTTCTTCTTTATGACCAGTTATGATTACTGGAATTTGCCACGCTACTGACACAGAAAGAATGGTTCCCTTAATTGCCTGCATATTAATCTTGTGTTGTGTGGTATATGGATCCCCTTCGATGATCATTAACGGATACTCATTGTACCTTTTCATTTTTTGACATTGCAAAAACAAGCGATTGGCAATGAGTGACTGTAAAAAATCTTCCTTTGTTTTTCTTTCAACCGTGATTTTCCCGTTGATGTAATAATCGCCGCTTCTTAGTTCACGGAATTCCACGTTCACTCCTTTTTCACGCAGCTGATCAGGAATTCCCGAAGCTTTTTCCCTGTAATCGGCTATGATGTCTATTCCTTTGTTCATTATAGTATGGTTTGATCATGGTTGGTCAGGTTCGGTTGAAGTCAACGATCCGAGGGTCATTGTGCCACATGCCAAAAGTAAAACGAACCTCCTGGTTCGTTTAGGGGTGTCTCAAAAGTCGATGTTAACGCCGGGGTTTCCCTGTTTCATGCGCTCGGTTCAAGCATCTCTTCCAGTTTCAGGGCAACCCGTTGCAGCATCCGGTTGAAATTTTCCGGATCCCAGGAGTATCGGGGTCTCAGCTCATAGCAGTGGCAGGGCGCCCGTTCCTCCCACCATTCCCAGTAATGGCGGGTTGCATCCCGCACGAACGCGGAACGCTTCTCCTGTTCATCATACAGGATATCGGCAGCCATACCGATTGACATAAACCCACCCGTAAGCAAACCGCACAGGTCGTATCGCTGAATTCCCCCGCCAAAACTGGCTGCAAAGCATGCCAGTTCATCCGGTTTATTATAATACCGTAACGAGGTTAACAGTACCTTCTGGGCGCAGCTGCCTCCTTCAATTTCCAAAATGATCTTTGCCATGCGCGACTTCTCAATCCCTCTTTTCTCCTCTCTTGTAAACTCATCCCAGAGTTTTACTTCGCCTGTTTTTGAAGCAGGAAGAAGGGTTGAAGTGCTGTCAAAGGAGGTAAACAGTCCGCCGAGTGCCAGCACGGATGCGGTACCAAGGAAATTTCTTCTCGAAAAAGATGATTCGTTTTTCATTGTTGAATCTTTGATTTTGGTTGTATTTATAACGATCATCGCTTTTACGATGTTTACTATAAAAATCCCCCTTATTGGGGGTATGTCACAACTGGGCTTACGTCATCCTGAACTTGGTACAGGATCTTTAAGTGGCTGATAATGAGATCCCGAAATAAATTCGGGATGACGATCCAATATGATAATGTTTGTTGTGAAATATCCCCGACAACTGCAAAATGGCATGTACGACATCCCCCTTAGCCCCCATTCTTCACTGGCCGGGACCTTGCATGTTGGAATTTTTATTGAACGCCCAACATCCGCCGTAGGCGTCCCTTTGGGAGAACATTGAACGTCCAACTTCCAAAAAAAATAGGATTCCTCACGGCAAACTCACCTCTCACTACTCAACACTCAGTCCCTCAGTCTCTTCGTCTCACAGTCAATCAGCCTTGCACGCCAAAGCCTTGGCGAAGGCGTGTCTCCCCCTCTCACATCCCACATCCTTCATCCATCATCCTTCATCCTTTGAATCACCCATTCAGCATTTTTTACCACGAGGGGATTGGAGTTATTCAGCAGTTCCTCCATGACAGGCAAAACCTGCTCTTCCGGCATGCGGCTCAGCTGGACAGTTGCTTCGTTATAGACCAGCCAGGATGGATCACGCAATGCATCTGTAAGCAATGGCAGGGATTCCGGCAGTTCCCTGTTTCCCATAATGTATACGATTCGCCATCGAACCTCTTCCGGAGTTTCAGTATGGTCATACAGGTTGACCAGTTTTTCCGGAAAGATATACCGGGTTGCAATCAGGCTATCCATCGCAAGGTTGCCTGTCATCCAATCGCCGGTTTGTAGACCCTCCATGTACCAGTCTGTTGATTCCCGGGGCCTCAATTTAACCAAGCTCATCAGGGCACTTCTTTTCAGGTACCCATCATTTGCTTCATAGATCTCCCGGTACGCCCGGTATGCCAGGGCCGTATCACTGGTAATCAGGATATGGGCAATATTCGACCGGAACCATTCATTGGATGACTCATTGTACACCGCCCATAGCTCCTGGCTTGCATAGGAAAGATCATGACCTTTCAGCCCGTTTGTCACCTGGTTTCGCAGTGTGGGATCTTCATTCCGGTCTGTAAGTATCTTCAAGGCAGCTTTTATGTAGCTGGTAGAATGGATGTCGTTCAGGGTCATGGCAGTAATTCGCCGGGTCCACTGGCTCAAACTTTTGTCTTCAAGCACTGCGATAAGTGCAGGAACGGCAGGTTTACCGATCCGGATGAATTCCCGTGCATACTCATTCCATTCATGATGGGCTCCCTTGAATAAAATTATCAGTGAATCAATCTCCTGCCGTTGGTTTTGGGCTGACCCAATTGATGAAGAGGATGCCAGGCTAAGGGTCAGCAGTAAGGTGAGAAAAGGTTTCATGGTTATTCGGGATTATAGGTAAAATGACCGGTAAAATATTGGTAGAGGTTTCCGTTAGCGGCCTTGTGGAGCTCTTCAATGGATCGAAGACCAAAGATAAAAGCAATGGTAACCGGATCGGCACGATAATCGGTATGCCCTTCGTAGAAGCCATACCGGTTGATGTAGAAGAGCACCATCTCCCCGATATGCAGGCAGGTTAATTTCTCTTTCATTCCTTCAAACTGTTCCGGAGTAAGCTGTGCATACTGTTTTTCAAGGAATTCCAATTCTTTTTCCTCCATTTCTCTGCTGATTTCGATGTGACCGCTTCCCAGGATCTCATCGTCAAAGATTGATTCCTGCCAGCCCCGGCTTCCGGTTATCTGAACCACCACCTCATGCCCGTTATACACCAGGGCCGTAATGTCCATTCTTTCTTCAGCGGGGATGCTTTCGTTTTCACCACCGTTGATCCTGGCACTATTCCAGATGTGAAAAAGAGGGCGTGCCAGGTCGGGATGGGTCAGATCCATCTTTTTTGCCGTTTGATTATCCTGCCAGATAACCGACAGGATCGTCTCATTTGCAGCCATGAAACCGGCTCCGGATGACCGTCCCGGTCTGCCATCAACCGTGATCCGGGATACGGACCGGCCGGTAATGGTCTTTGTACTGGCAAGTTCCCAGTCCGAGTGAATACCCCGTTTGGCAAGGGTTGGGAAATCGGTATCATCGGCAAGCAGCTGATTCCCTTTTCCATGTAAATTCTTTTTGTAGTCAAAGGTATCCCCATTTTCCACGGTGGCATCGAACCAGGCATATACGCTATCCTGCAGTTTTGCCAGCACAACCTCCCTCCCATCCGGGTCCATAGCCGGGGAAGGCAGGTCCGGTTTTCCGGAAGTGTATTCCGGGAAGAATTGGAGGTTTCCCCGGTCAACAGTCCGATAGTCTATTGTATACCTGTCCTGTGTACATCCCTGGATAATTAGAATCGCAAGAAAAAGAAAGGTTCTTATTGATTTCATCTGGTCCGCTTTATAAATAAACCATTAATTAACCACTACATTCAGTAGTTCTTCAATCGCTTTTTCCAGTTGCTGATCAATGCCTTTATCGATCTTTCCGGGCATATTTTTGATCATCACCTCGGGAACAGCCTCCCGGTTTTCCAGCCATTCGCCTTTGCCGTTTTTAGCACTAACGGGTACTGATCCGAAGCGGACAGTGCCATTCTGCAGGTTCTCCCAGCTGGCAAAGCTGCAGGTTCCGGGTACGGGCATGCCAATCAGTTTCCCAATCCCGAGTTGTTGGTATCCGCAGGCAAAGCAATGGCCGTCACTATAATTTGCTTCATTGACCATAGCCACTGTAGGCTTGGTATACCGGAATGCCGGTTCGTATCCTATTTTTCGGCTTTCGATCTCATAGGTAATATACTCTTTGCCGGTAAAGAACATTGCCAGATCGCTCACGAGGTCTCCTCCCCCGTTAAACCGTGTATCCACAATCACTCCTTTACGGTCATGATATTTACCCATCATCTTCTCGTACGCACCCCGGTACGGTTCGTCACTCATACCGCGAATATGGACATAACCCAGCTTACCACCGCTCAGATTATCCACCTTTTCCTCATTTAACCGGACCCAGCGATCATACAGCAAACCACCTTCTTCACCCAGGGAGATTGGTTTCACTGTTACATGTTCCCGTTTTTCTGATTCAGGATCACTGACCAGGAGAGAAACAAAATGATCAGCCAGGCGGTTCAGCAGTTTCGCATAATCCACCGAGGCATCCAGCGGGGTGCCATTGATCTCTTCGATGATCATTCCTTCTTTCACTTCAAGGTGATCTTTATCGAGTGGGCCTCCTTTGATTATTTCAGCAATTTTAATTCCCTTACCCTCGAATTCATAATCAATAAATATCCCGAGGGATGCCGTTTGGTCACTGTTTGGCATGTTTCCTCTGTATCGTGCACCGCTATGTGATACATTGGTTTCGCCCAACATTTCCGAAAGTAGTTCAGCGAATTCAAAGTCGTTACCGATAAAGGGAAGTTTCGCTTCATAGGCAGGCATTAGTTTCCCGATATCGGTTCCATGGTAATCAGAGATATAGAACATGGTCCTTACCCTGTTACATACATGGTCAAACATCTGCTTGCGTTCGGCATCCAGGTCAAGTACCATTTCACTTTTGGTTGCCACCGGTTTGCTCTTTTTGGTTGCCGGATCGATGACGGAGATGTTCCCGTTGGCCAGGAGAATAATTTCCTTCATCTCCTTATTCCAGATCATGTTTCCAGAGCGGGCTTTAAGAGGAACCAGCATTTTGGTTTCCCTGGTTCGCAGGTTTGTACTCCAAAGGTTATAATCCTTTTCAAACCGTGCCAGGTAATAGAGGGTTTCCCCGTCCTTTGAGATCAACGCATCAGCCAGTCTGGACGAATGAATGGTCAGGCGGGTTTTACGCTTATCGAGTCCAACCCAATCGATTGATAATTCCAGGCTATCTTTCTTAGCTTCTTCATCCTTCCTTTTCTTCTTATCCTCTTTCTTCTCAGCTTCATCCTTCTTCTTCTTAGCAATTTCCTGCATCTCTTTCCATAATGCATACTCATCCTTGCTCATGTTAAAACGGTCCCAGCCATCCTTTGTAAAAAACATCGCATAGACATCTCCCTGGCGGCTTCCACTATTGGCGTAGGACCGCAAACCATGCCGATCGCTGAACCAGAGCATCTGTTCTCCCTTGTTAACCCACTTTGGGCGGTAATCGCTGTATCCACTTTCCGTCAGGTTCACTGTTTTGGAGCCATCTGCAGCCAGCAAAAGGATCTCCCGGTTTGACATGGTGGGTGCATATTGGGCAAAGAGCCAGTGGCTATCAGGACTCCATTCAAAATATTGGTCTCCATCGCGCATGTAGAATAATTCATCGGGGCCCAACAAGTATGTTTTTGTTTTATTCTCAAGATCCAGGATCACCAGGGAGCGTTTCTCTTCCACATAGGCTATCTTTTTCCCGTCAGGGGATATCTTTGGCTGGTAATTGTCCACGGCATTGTCCACCATGGGTTCCTCCTTCAGAAGAGTAGAAGCAAAAAAGAAAGGTTCATTTGCTATCTGCTTTACCGTCTTATAAATACTCCATTTGTTGCCCCGCTCACTGGCATAAACCAATGCTTTACCATCGGGAGTGAAGCTAATAAAACGTTCCTGGGCAGCTGTATTGGTAATGCGCTTGGTGATGCTCCCCTCAAGGGCTGTGACAAAGATCTCCCCCCTGACCACATAGGCAACCTCTTTTCCATCCGGTGAAAGAGCCATCTCACTTATGTTACCGCTCACGGGAACGATTTCATAATCATTGTCCTTATTTTCAGTTTGAACGATAACAGATAGCCTCTCAGGTTCGTCACCCTCTTTCTGGATAAAAAGATTACCATGCCAGGTATAACTTAACGTTCCATCCATTGAAGCACTTAAAAAACGCACCGGATGGGTATCAAAATGGGATACCTGGTTGTTTTGTGCCGGATTTCCAAAGGATAATTTGTGTACGTTAAAGCTACCGCTTTCTTCGCTCAAGTAATACATCCCCTCTTCAGAAGCAGTGAATACCGGGTTACGGTCTTCTCCATGAAAAAAAGTTATCATGCTATGGGAATCCTGGTTTGCATCATACATCCAGATATCCCGCGTGACAGAAGAAGTATGGTGTTTTCTCCACTCGTTCTCTCCTCCCTTTTTATCGTGGTACAGCATTTTGCTGCCATCCTTGCTGGCAGCAATGTATTCTGCAGGAATCGTCCAGAGCTGATCAACCCGGCCACCGGTCACCGATACCCGGTAAACCTCCGGTTGTGATGAGGTAGGATACTGTCGGTGATCCACTGCATCCAGCCGCTGGCCGCCAAAAACTACCGACTGATCATCAGCAGTAAATGCATATGGCAATTCAGCATTGGAATGGTAGGTCAGGCGAAGGGGGTTCCCTCCTCCTGTAGCCATGATATAAACATCAAAATTGCCATACCGGTCAGAGGCGAAGGCAATCTTATTCCCGGCATGATTCCAGACAGGCATATAGTCATGCGCCTTATGCCATGTTAACGGACGGGCATTACCACCCTCGCTGGATACAAGGTATAGATCACCCTTGTAGGTAAAGACGATCTGACTTCCGTCTGGTGAGATGGCCGGATATCGAATCCATTGAGCCTCGGCTTGGGCAATAAGAGTAGTACAGACAAGCCAGGTACTGAGGAAAAAATACATTCTTTTCATTGATGTGGAATGGTTTGGTTTTTATTTGATAAACTTTTAAATATAGTAATATTTCGTTTTCTATATTTGAAGTGTACAAAATGAATGTATAAGAAAAGTCCGAAACACTATGAATGATGAGCTATCCATGGAGCAATTGATGGGCAGTTCCGGTGAGATCATGGAAATCCTGAATAGTTTCAGGAAACATACATAAGTTTTATTTTTCTCTTCTTATTGTTCAAATGTTATTTATTTCTGATTATTCATAGCATACTCCATTTATTGTTATATATTGGAGCTTGCGTTTAGTAACAAACAGTAAATAATAACATGATTTATAAAGTTATTGTTTTACTCTGCATCGGGATGTACTTCAATTCCTCCTGTGAGAAGCAGACCGCTTTAGAGGATACAACTGAAATTTTATTTATTGGCAGCAGCTATTTTATCGCCCATGACCTGCCTGCTCTGGTTGAAGAATTCGCTATTCTCACGAAAAAAGAGGTGGTTATCGATCAGTGCATGCAAAGTGGATTGCTCCTTTATGAACAGGCGAACAGGGTTCAAACTGAAGTAAAGATATGTGAAAGGGACTGGGATTTTGTTGTCCTGCAGGGTGTAGGTTCTTTAACTGCCTACCCGGAGGAACATCCCCTGGCTCCGGTTTTACAGGCATTGGAAAAGCTTGACTTAATCATTACGCGAAATTGCCGGACAACCAAAATGGTATTTTGTATGCCATGGGCTTTTGAAGATGGAATGACATGGAAGGAGGGGTGGACTGACACCTATGCTGACATGCAGATCAAGATAAACATGAATACCATGGCCTTTGCAAACCAGGTGGGGTGTGTTGTTTCTCCTGTTGGTGAGGCATGGTATCGTGTCCTCGAGGAGAAAAACTATCCGGAGCATTACCTTCATTTAAGCGATTGGAATCACCCTTCATTAAGGGGTTCCTATCTTATGGCCTGCACAGTCTTTTCCACACTTTTTCAGGTTAGTACAGTTGGTATCCCCTATTATGCCGGTTTACCCCAGGAAGAGGCACTCTATTTTCAGGAAGTTGCTTCCGGGGTCGTACTGAACACTTCCGATTTATGGCATTTGCCAGAAAACAGCAAAATCTTCCACAATCTCAAAAGATAAATAAAAGATTGGTACAATTTCCCCTTTTTCTCAGGAGGTAAATTGTAATTCACTAAGGTTACGGTAAAGTCCTGATTCTACAGCCAATAACTCTGTGTGGGTACCTTTTTCTACTATTTTCCCCTGGTCCAGTACAAGGATTTGGTCAGCTTTCCGAATGGTTGAAAGTCGATGAGCGATAACGATAGATGTACGGTCTTTCATCAGTTTTTCAAGAGCACCCTGGACAAGTCTTTCGGATTCTGAGTCAAGTGAGGAGGTAGCTTCATCGAGAATAAGGATTCGGGGATCTTTTAGAATAGCCCTGGCAATGGCAATACGTTGTCTCTGTCCTCCGGATAACTGAGTTCCCCTCTCACCAACGATTGTCTCCATTTTCTCAGGGAACCGGTCAATAAACTCCAGTGCATTGGCTTTTCTTGCCGCTTCATAAATCTCCTCTTCGCTGGCACCCAATTTTCCATAAGCTATGTTTTCCCTGATTGTCCCGCCAAACAGGAATATATCCTGAGGGACGAGGGCGATTTGTTTTCGAAGTACAGAGACTGGTATTTCCCTAATCTCTTTACCGTTAAACATGATCGCACCTTTCGTGGGATCATGCAATCTAAGTAGCAACGCAGTGAGTGTGGATTTACCTGCACCACTTGGACCTGCCAGGGCAATTATCTGGTTTCTATTTATATGTATGGTTATACCAGTAAGAACTTCTTCAGTTGGTCTGGAAGGGTATGAAAAGCAAAGACCTTTTATAGAGATCGCGCCTGTTAATTCATCTTCCTCTTCCAGGACATCAATCTCCTGAATCTCTTCTTCCTCTATATTAAAGATCTCAAATAGATCCTCTGTAGCACCAATAAAACGTTGAATCCGTGTAATAACAGCCGCGACACCACCAAAGTTCCCTCCGATAAAACCTGAATACAGAACAAAAGAGAATAATTCTCCAGCATCCAATTCACCAGCAGCAAGTAAGCCTGCTCCTTTCCATATTACAGCAACCAATGCCCCAAAGAGACCCATGATAACGAATGAAAAAAACGCGCCCCTGTACCTGCCTCCCTTCATGCCAATCTTAGCAATCTCCAGGGTTCGTGATCTGTATCGGTTCATTTCAAAGAACTCATTGGTAAATGTTTTCACGCTCCGGATCCCCTGGAGAGTTTCTTCAACAACTGTATTTGACCTGGCGACTTCTTTCTGCATCTTTCGCGAATACTTGCGTATGAAACGTCCAAAAAAGAATACCAATAAAACTATGACTGGCAATATTGCCAACATAAAAAGGGTTAATTTTAATGATGTATAAACCAGGAGACTTATACCCCCTATAATTATAATCATTTGCCTGATAAATTCGGCAAGGGTTAATGTGAGCGTATCCTGAAGTAATGCAATATCTGCCGAAAGTCGACTATTCAGTTCCCCTACCCTTTTTTTATCAAAAAAAGAAAGCGGAAGTTTGATGAGATGATTATATGTATCCTGTCTCAGATTTGCTAGTGACTTTTCTGTAACATTGACAAATATGATTGTCCTAAAATATGAGAATGTCGACTGTATTATCAATATAAATAGCAATAGAAGGGCAATCCTGTTTATCGAATCCGCGAGATTTCCCTGGTTACCAGAGCTCACCAATTCACCGAGAAGTTTGGGAAAAGCCAGACTTGCAGCACTTGAAACAAAGAGAAAAAATATACCTGCTCCAAACTGCCATCTAAAAGGCTTGATGTAGCGATACAATTTCAACGCATTACCCAACCCAGTCAGGGTAATTTTTTTCTCACGTATATCAGCGATTTCAGCCATAAATACTAGTCAACTGTCAAGTCAAAGATAGAGATTAAAGAATAGCAATAAACAAGGATTATGAACTAATCCGAATCTCCGGATCTGTTTTTATTTGCTAAACGGATCATGTCACGGTTTTCAAGGGTTTGTTTCTCGTAACCGAATAAGACTGCATTGATCATTGCTAATCC
>CAZTES010000038.1:0-19702 GCA_964612275.1 uncultured Rikenellaceae bacterium | reverse complement strand
AACTTAATACAGTATGGCAAGCAGCATCAGAAGAGATGTATAAAGCCAGCCAGACTGCAGATGCTGGTGCAGAATCAGCTCAACAACCCGGCGAGGAAAAGAAAAAAGATACAAAAGGAGATGATGAGGTTACTGATGTGGACTTCGAAGAGGTAAAATAACCCGGTACATCCGGACTAAAAAAGTCCCTCCCGCTATGCGGGCTCGGGACTTTTTTTTATTTTTACTTCCTGCGTGGATAATTAATGGATAGCCATCCCGTTTTATGGGTGAAAAATGTTTATCCTAAATCAGAATTAATCCGTTATTCCCAAATGAAATACATAGCCAGTTTATTGCTTATTCTGATATTCTCTATCCCATTATTTACTATAGCTCAACCCATTACCTCAAAAACCGATACGGTAACTAACCGGATTGATGAGAGCGGTTTAAAACAAGGATACTGGATAACCTATTACGAAAACGGGAATAAAAAGTATGAAGGATTCTTCAAAGATGATAAACCGGTTGGGACATTCACCAGATTTTATGAAGATAAGGGAATCCAATCCATCATGCAATTTGAAGAGGATGGTAAGGAAGCCGATGCCACGATCTATTACAACAACGGAAAACTGGCTGCAGAAGGAAAATACATCGAACGGTTAAAACACGGTGAGTGGAAATACTATTCCTATTACAGCTCAAACTTAAGCTATTCGGAGAATTATGTTCATGGGGAAAAACACGGCATTTCAACTGTCTATTATCCAAATGGGAAGGTGTCTGAAATACTGAGTTTCAGGAATAATAAAGAACACGGAGACTGGATCCAGTACTTCGAAAATGGCAGGATATCACTCAACAGCACATTCAAACAAGGCAAACTTCATGGGAATTATGCACAATACCATCCAACTGGAATGCCCTATGTTATCGGTGAATACAACCAGAACAAACGAGACGGAGAGTGGATTGTATACAATGAGGAAGGTGAACAGGTTGTACGATTCGATTTTATGATGGGTGTGGCAAGAAACCAGGATGAACTGAACATGAAGCAGGAAGAATTTTTGAACCAGTTGGAAAAAAATAAAGGAAAATTCCGAGAACCAAGTATATCTGATATTCATTGAATAACCACCGACTCCCCCTGATATGGAAAAGAGTATTTCCCTGTTCGACCTGAATCTCAGAATAAAAGAGGCGATCAAAGATTCCCTGCCGGATCTTTACTGGGTTGTTGCTGAAATAAGCGAGATGAAGGTCAACAGCACAGGACACTGTTACCTTGAGCTGGTGGATAAGGACCCGGACAGCCTGCACATTAAAGCAAGGGCAAGGGCTATTATCTGGGCCTATACCTATCGACTTTTAAAACCCTATTTTGAATCAGCAACTCGGCAGAAGTTTGATGCAGGAATAAAAATTCTGGTCAAATGCACTGTGGAATTTCATGAAGTGTATGGACTCAGCCTGAACATTCAGGATATCGACCCAGCCTATACTGTGGGTGAACTTGCACGAAAAAGAGATGAAATATTACATCGCCTTGAACAGGAAGGCGTGCTTTCCATGAACCAGGAGCTTCCACTGCCGCTGGTCCTGCAGAAAATAGCCGTAATATCTTCTGCAACAGCCGCCGGTTTTGAAGATTTTATCCGCCAGCTGGATCTGAACGACTATCGCTTTCAATACTATTATAAACTTTTTCCAGCAACAATGCAGGGATCGGAAGCAGAACAATCCATCATTAACGCCCTGGACCGGGTGCACGTTTACGAATATTTTTTCGATGCGGTTGCCATCATCCGGGGCGGAGGCTCGCAGGCAGATTTAAGCTGCTTCGACAGCTATCCCTTAGCCTATTATGTCACTCAATTTCCCCTGCCTGTGATCACTGGAATCGGACATGAAAAAGATGAATCCGTAACCGATATCGTTGCACATACCCGGTTGAAAACACCCACTGCCGTTGCAGATTTTATCATCCATCAATCCACCATGTTTTTTAACCGCCTGATTGATGCTCAAAACAAAACCATAAAACTAATCGGTGCAGAGGTCCAAAAACGAGGCATGCACCTGGATAACTTATCCAGTTCAATCGCCCTGAAATCAAAGCATCTGATTGCTACCAGAGAGCATCTGCTCAACAAAGCAGGCGAACAAATCATATTGATCGGTAAAAATTATCTGAAACAAAAACAGGAAGAACTGAAAAATATCAATTCAAGGATCATCCGGGGTGCGAAACAAATGATCTCATACCGGTTCATTGACCTGAAAAACCTGGTCCGGCCAATACTTCCACAAGTTAAGAATGGTATTCGGTTCCAGAAGAATAAGCTGAATACGATGGAGAAAACAACGCAATTCCTCAAGCCGGGAAATGTTTTGAAAAGAGGATACTCAATTACCTCTTCCAATGGCCAGGTAATTAAAAAATCCAGTGATTTAAGCCCGGGAGATGTAATTAAAACTACCTATTTTAGCGGAAAGAGTATCAGTACGGTTGAAAGAACAGAATGATTAAGCGATTCGCCATACTACTCGTTATACTTGGTGTTGCCTTTGCTATTACCAAACCTGCACTCTGTCAGAAACATGTTATCGACAGCTTGAAAACACGATTGGAGTCGGCTGAAAAATCGGAAAAAATCAGCACTTATATTGATCTTTCATTGATTCATTTAAACACTTCATTAGTTGCGGCATTAAATTTTGCAGAACAGGCGCTGCTGCTCAGTGAGGAGCTGAATGACAAAAAAGGAAAAGCGGATGCATTGAACAGGAAAGGAAATGTCTATTTCCTGTTTGCCGAGTACGAGAAATCACTGGAATTCTACCTGGAATCCCTTGAACTGAGAGAAGAACTGGGAGATCATGAGGGAATAGCCGGTTCATATTCAAACATTGCTTTGATCTACAGTGAGTTTAATGACAACGAAAAGGCCATTGAGTACACCCTGAAATCGTACCAGACATTCCTTGAAATTGGGGGTAAGAAGAAAATGGGAACCTGCCTGAATAACCTTGCCTACCTTCACCTCGAGACAAAACAATACCCCGCTGCATTGGATTATGGATTGAAAACACTGGAATTGTATAATGAACTGGGTGATTCGGCAGGTATTTCGGACGCTCTGAACAATTTAGGAGACATCTATAAAGAGACAGACAAATATGATGAAGCCCTTTCCTGTCATCTTCAATCCCTGGAACTTAGTACTGAATTGGATAATTCGTTTAGTATTGCTAATTCGAGGTTTAATATTGCACAACTCTATTTCAAGATCGGTGATTATGAAAACGGATTCCGTTACCTGTCGGAAGGACTACCCCTCGCTGTTAAACTCCAATCCAAGGATCTGATCATGGACATGTATTCATTGATGTCTCATTATTACAACATTCAAAGTAATTATGCAAAAGCCCTGGAGTACCATGATCTTTACCGGCAGGTAGCCGATAGCATTTACAACGAGGAATCCAACGACCGGATTGCTGCTATGCAGGTTAAATTTGAAGCCGAAAGAAAAAATGAAGAGATACTGCTCTTAAAACAGGATCAGGATATAAGGGACCTTCAGAAGAAAAAACAAAGTGACCTGATCAGGTATTTGATCCTTTCCTCTTTGCTGGTGATGGTTTTCGGCCTTTTGGGTTTACACAGTTATCGCAGGAAAAAAAATACCAGTGAACAACTTAGGGAACAGAATATCCAGTATTATTATGCCAATAAGGAACTAAGGCAATCTGAAAACAATTTACACGAACTGAATACAACCAAAGATAAACTTTTTTCTATCATTGGTCACGACCTGATCAACCCCTTCCAGGCTTTGCTCGGATTAGCTCAACTGCTGCATGATCATATCACAGAAATCAACTTTGAGGATCGAAAGAAATACTGTCACCTGATTAACTTATCGGCTCATAATCTCTATAACCTGCTTCAGAACCTTCTTCAGTGGACCAGTGTACAAACAGGGAAACTCAAATATGAACCCACTGAGTTTAATCTGTATAATAATACGGAAGAGGCCATTTCCCTGATGAAAGCCAGTGCTGAAAAGAAAGGGATATTGTTACTGAATGAGGTTGAAAAAGAGATAATGGGCGATGCTGATGCAAACCTGTTTAATACCATCTTGCGCAACCTGATTAGCAATGCGATAAAATTTACCCCCACCGGCGGATTGATCCGGATCCGTTCTTCAGAGGATGAAAATGTTGCACAAATTGAAGTTGCCGATAATGGCTCCGGAATTCCGGAAAATCATCTGAACAAACTTTTTGATTTGGAAAAAACCTTTTCTACAAAAGGCACTTCCGAAGAGGAAGGTTCAGGTCTCGGATTGATCCTGTGTAAAGAATTCGTTGAGAAAAACGGGGGTAAAATATGGGTTGACAGTGTTCCCGGCCAGGGAAGTCGCTTTTTTTTCACTGTACCAAAAAAGTGTTGAATGAAAAGAAGAAGAGATCAGCGATTACCCTTTTACCATTGGAAAATGGCAATCATGATCCTTTTGCTCGAATTTATCTGCATTGGTAAGTCAGCAACACAGGAGCATACTGGTCAACTCACCGATAGCCTCCTCCAGCAAATGGAAAATACTCCTGAATCAAAACATGTTGGAATATTGAACGAACTTGCCAGTTTGCACTGGCCAATATCATTTGAAAAAAGCCTTCACTATGCGACACAAGCCCTTGAAATTGCCGAAAGATTAGGAGATCAAAGGGGTATTGCCAATTCATATAACTCCATTGGAGTTGCTTATGCAACGCTTGAGATCTATGATGATGCCGTTACCTATTTCGAAAAAACAAGAGACCTGCGTAATGCCTTTTCTGACCAGAAGGAATTGGTTCGGGTTCTCAATAATCTTGGGATCGCATATTTTCATGTCGGCAACATGGAGAAAAGCCTCTCTTGTTTTGAAGAAGCGGCAATGATCAGTCTGGAGATAAAAAATGATACCCTGCTGGCAATAAGCTATCACAACCTGGGAGAACTGAATAGCCACCTGGAAAATCTTTCCGAAGCCGCATCAATCCTTGAAATTTCTGCAGATTATTACCAAAAATCCGGCAATTTTGTGAAATGGGTTGAAGTTCTGAATATCCTGGGAGATATATACTTGAAGTCAGGAAACCAGAAAAAAGCATTGGAGAAATTGCACCTTTCAAGAGATGCATGTATCCGTCTTGATTTGCTGAAAGAATTGGCTTTTGCAGAAAACCAGATCGGGAAAATTTTCCTGCAAAACGGCAACTTCGCGAATGCGTTAACCTTCATCCATTCGAGTCTGGAAAATGCCAGGGCTTCGGATAATATAGGAACCATCAGCGATGCATATTTCTCTCTTTCTGAATACTATTGGAAAACTGATGACCTGCAGAAAGCATATAACTATCGCAAACTGAGCAGCGAGTTTAAAGATACACTCTTTACCCAATCGATCGAACAAAAGTTAACAACCCTGCAGAGACAATATAATATTGAAAGTAAAGACCAGGAACTTCAGATATTGAGGAGAAATGAAGAACTCGAAAAGCTGGAGATCGAAAAAAACAGGTACTACAGAAACTTTATGATTGTCTTGATAAGCATTCTCATAACGTTTAGTACCATCAGCATATACAATCTGTACCAGAGGAGAAAATCAAATATAATCCTTGAAAAGCAAAAACAACTTCAGGAAGAGGCAAACCAGCAACTGGTTGAATCGAAAAAGGTGCAACAAAATATCAACCTGACAAAGAATAAGATCTTTACCGTACTTGCCGAGGACCTGATAACACCCTTCAATTTATTGCTTGAATATACAGAATTGCTGGAACAGAATGCAAATGAATCAAATACAAAAGCAATTAAGAAAAACAGTGGGATCATCTATCAATCTTCAAAAAGCCTCTTTCAGTTGCTTGAAAATCTATTGCAATGGTCAAGAAATCAGAGAGGATTGATTGAATTTCATCCTGGATATTTTGACCTGTACAAGACGATTAACCACATGATCTCTGTCGAAGAAGTATCAGCACATAAAAAGAACATTGAATTCAGACGGAATTTGCAGGAAGCACTTATTGTTTATGCTGATGAGAACCACATTGCAGCGGTGCTTCGAAACCTGGTGAACAATGCAATTAAATATTCCCACGTTGGAGGCTGGGTTACGATCGGTATTACGGATAAAAATGGTTTTGCCGAGGTTACCATTACCGACAATGGTGTTGGTATTAGGCAGGAAGACATGGAAAAATTGTTCCGAATGGATATCCACATTACCCGCAGGGGAACAGCGAATGAGCGTGGGACCGGATTGGGATTGATCATTGCACATGAATTAATCCTGAAAAATCGGGGTTCCATTTCGGTTGAAAGTGAAGAAGGCAAGGGCAGCCGCTTTGCATTCACCATTCCAAAAAAACCCGCAGGGTCAACAAAAAAAATCACCTGATAATCGCAAATGATATGACAAACAATGTGTTTCGATATGGCGATGCCATAAAAGAAATTGGAGAAATTCTTGAGCACATAGAGAATGAAGATCTTGATGTTGATGATCTTACCGAGAAGGTGAAACGTGTCGCTCAATTAATTAAACTTTGCCGGAAGAAGTTAACACAAACCGAGCAGGCAGTTGAGAAGATACTGGAAGAGATGCAGGATAAATGAGCCGGTCCGGAAAGGAAAGAAAATGAATCCCGCTCCTGAAGGAAGCGGAAAATATCATTCCGGGAGGATCCTATTTCTTCCTTCCCTCCATCCTATGTGGCATAATCATGTTTTCCGGCTTCAGTATCTCATCCAGTTCTGTTTTTGATAACAGCTTTTTTTTAATAACCAGCTCATAAACACCTTTATCTTTTTCAAGCGCCTCTTTTGCCAGTGCACTGCATGTTTCATACCCAAGGACCGGGTTTAGGGCAGTAACGAGCCCGATACTGTTTTCAACCAGTTTCCTGCACCGCTTTTCATTAGCCATTATCCCCTGGATACATCGTACCCGTAGCGTTAACATACCGTTTATCAGCATCTCTATTGACTCAAAAAGACTTTGCACGATAATCGGCTCCATAACGTTCAGTTCAAGCTGACCTGCCTCAGCAGCTATGCTAATCGTAAGATCATTCCCGATTACCTTAAATGCAATCTGGTTTACCACTTCAGGGATTACCGGATTCACTTTCCCCGGCATGATAGAGGAGCCCGGTTGCATAGGGGGAAGGTTTATTTCATTAATGCCGGTTCTGGGACCGGAAGATAACAACCTGAGATCGTTGGAGATTTTAGACAACTTTATGGCTAACCGTTTGATAGCTGACGAGTACATGACAAATGAACCGGTATCCTGGGTTGCCTCAACAAGATTCAATGCATTCTCAACCGGTAAACCCGTTATGCTTTGAAGATGCTGGATCACCAGACCGGCATACTCGGGGTCGCAGTTAATCCCTGTCCCAATAGCCGTGGCTCCCATATTGACCTCGAGAAACAGGTGAGCATTTTCCTCAAGACGCTCTATCTCTTCTTCAAGGGTTACAGCCCAGGCTTCAAAAGATTGACCAAGGGTCATTGGAACGGCATCCTGGAGTTGCGTGCGCCCCATCTTAATAACGGCTGAGAATTCTTCTGCTTTATGTCGAAGTGATGCAATTAAATCCCGCAATACAACCAGTAGCTTTTTATTGCTGTTGATCAGGGCTATTTTTATTGCTGTCGGGTAAACATCATTGGTCGATTGAGAAAGGTTTACATGACTGTTCGGGTGACAATATTGATATTCTCCCTTTTTATGCCCCATGATCTCCAACGCCCTGTTTGCAATCACCTCATTCGCATTCATATTGGTCGACGTCCCTGCACCACCCTGAATCATATCAACCACAAAATGAAACTGGTATCTCCCATTCTTGATGTCAATACAGGCCCTCTCAATAGCATCGGATATTTTTTTCTCCAGTAACCCGAGATCATAATTTGCCCGGGTAGCAGCCAGCTTAACACTGGCCAATGCTTCCACCAACTCCGGGAAAAAATTCAGGGGGATACCGCTAATGTTAAAATTTTCCAGAGCCCGCAGGGTCTGGATACCATAATAGTACTCATTGGGCACCTCCCGTTCTCCCAGGAGATCATGTTCCAGGCGGGTCTTCCCAGATTCATATTGTGCCGCAGAATGAACGGCACGGTTGTTGGCATGACGCAACCGCCTTGAGATAATCCGGGCAATATTTGAGAAAATTTTTATCGATGTGGATCCGTTTTCCCGAAAAAATTCCTTCTTAATGATAAAAACCGTGGTAGGCTCCAATGAACGGGCAGAAGTGGAATGGGGAGAATCATCTGCCCACGATCCTTCTCCCAGAAAATCACCTGTACTGAAATGGGCCAGTCGCTTCTCCTGACCCAAAGCAGTCATTTTGTACAGAACAACTTCACCCGAGTAAATGATGAATATATCCTGCCTGGGCTCATTCTCCCTGAAGAGAATGGCATCCCGGGGATAATGTTTTTCCACCAGGCAGTGGGACAATGCCTTGAGCTCCTCCTTCTCCAATCCTCTGAGCAGTTCCACTTCCCCGATGAACTGAATTACCTCTTGTCTATTCATTTTGTCTTTTTTTGTTTTCTCACAGTTTTTCCCGGTGATACAAGACCAACTCATCAATGGGAGCCTTTAGGATCCTGTCAATTCCAGTGCCATACTCCACAGCGATCTCCATGAGCAAAGGCTTGAAATAAAAGGCAATTGATCCTGAAAACCTGATATTGTGGTTTTGCCATCCATCCACTTTCATGATTTGCTTCTTAAACAATTCGCTGAAGCCCTTCCGGATCATTTTCTGTATGTAAGGATCATGCATGTGTTCGAAGATAAATCGAGTGAAGGAGGCAAAGAACTGATTTGGCTTTGCCTCCTTGTAAACAGCGTGTTTAATATCTTCAACGGTTAGATTATAGACATGGCAAAAGTTATCATGGATAGCACCAGGTAACTCATTCTGCAGGTATGCTTTTAAAAATTCTTTCCCAAAATAGGCTCCGCTACCCTCATCTCCCAATATGTATCCGAGAGCAGGAATACTCAACACAATATCCTGTCCATCGTATAGTGCAGTATTCGTACCAGTCCCAAGAATCACAGCCAGTCCCGACTGATTCTTGAAAAGGGCTCGGGCAGCACCCAGAAGATCGGATGCAACTTCTATGGCGGCAACAGGAAAAACACGCCTCAGTCCATCGGTTATGATCTGATTTTTTTCCGGAGTGGAACAACCTGCACCGTAGAAATAGATCTGCTTTACACCTCCGGGAAGAATACCCTGAATTACCCTGTTTTCAACTTCCTGACTGATCTCATGGTCAGTCAGGTAAAATGGATTTAGCCCGGAACTCTCCAATGCTGTCACTTCACCATCATTCTCAATAATCCGCCAGTCCGTTTTTGTAGAGCCACTATCAGCAATGAGTATCATTTTTTGCCATTTTTTCTTTTGCGAGGAAGAATTCAGTTATCGATTGTTGCATGAAAGGTGCGACATCGTTAAGAGAAGGTTAAAAGTATTTTTTAATGATTGAAAGAAGATCCTCCGGCTGGATGGGTTTTGGCAGATAGTCATCACACCCGGCAGCAAGGGACCTTTCCCTGTCATGTGGCATAGCATAAGCAGTCTGAGCAATGATCGGGAGGTTTTGACGCCATTGTTTGATCTTTTTTGTGGCTTCATAACCATTTATATCGGGCATTTGAATATCCATAAGAATCAAATCCAGCAGGTCATTTGATTTTACATAGTCCAAAGCATCCTGTCCGGTGGCAGCCCTGACCAGTGTAGCACCGGTTTTTGACAATACCGCCTTAAAAAACTCCCAGTTGGCATGGTTGTCTTCAACAATCAAAATGGTTTTTTCATTCCACTTCAGGGTTTCCCTGACAATTTTCAGAAAGGGGTATGATTCTGCATGCTTCTCTTTTTCGGGTTTTTTCGGCAACCTGAAAAAGAAAGTGGTTCCCCTGCCAATAACCGAATCCAACCAGATCTTTCCACCCAGCAGCTCGACAAGGTTTTTTGAGATTGCCAATCCTAACCCTGTTCCCCCATGCCTTCGGGAGGTAGAATTGTCAAGCTGTCTGAAACGATCGAAAATCAAGTCGTGCATCTCTTCCGGTATGCCAATTCCCGAATCGGCAACAAAAAACTCAACAAATTCATCCTCCAGTGATCGATAACCAAATTCAATAACTCCCTCCTCCGTATATTTTACAGCATTTTCCAGAAGGTTAGATAATATCTGCATCAACCGTGCCCGGTCGGTAACCATGTCCATTCGGTGGTAGCCCTTTAATCGCAATTCTGTCTTTTTCTCCTTTTTTCTGATCTCCTCACTGTAAAACGTATATAATTCCTGCATCAATTCATCTACGGGGCAGCTAGCATAACGGATTTTTGTCTGCCCTGCTTCAATCTTGGCAATATCTATGATATCGTCAATGATAGCAGATAGTGTTTCGCAACTGCTGGTTAAAATTTTGGAGAATTCTATTCGTTGGTCTACAGGAAGATTAGGATCAATTAATAATTCTGCAAATCCCACAATGGCATTCATTGGAGTCCTGATTTCATGGGACATATTGGCAAGGAAGGCTGTTTTTAACTTATCCGATTCTTCAGCCTTGACCTTTGCCTCCAGGAGATCTTTTTCATTTTTCTTTAACTCCGTCATATCCTCCATGGAAACGACAATCCTGTCAAGGGATTCTTCACGCCCTGGAACAACAGCCCACCGGGTTATTGCTTTAATTTTTGAGTCTTTCAGATTATAATAAACGGTTTCACCGGTAAATGAGTCTTCACCATCCACCAGATGCAACAGTCCTTCAACGAACATTTCAATGGATTGTAGTGTAATGATCTTATGGACATTCTGTTCCAGTATCTCAATATCTTCAGCCTGATAGAGTTTAAGGAATGCATTATTCACTTCAATGATTTTAACTTTATCCCTGCATTCCTTCAGTTTATCGGGATGTTGTTTTAAGTACTCTTTTATTCCTGTAATACCCTGTAGTTTCAGTTCCTCAATATAGGTTTTTGCCTCTTCAAAGTTCTCAATGATCTGAGGAACCGGAGAATATTTAAGGATTGTCCGTATCTGGGATTCCCGATCGATTAAATCTTTTTCATACTTTTTGTTATCAGTAATATCCCTGCAAATGATCCTGATCTCAACCGGATTCTTTTCTCTATCCAATATCAGCTGGACCTTTTCCTGGACAAAGAGCACGGATCCGTCTTTCCTCAACTTCCTGAATTCCAGTTCGCTTGAGTCCTGTTTGGTGGTTGTAATTTCAGCAATGTGGTTCTTCACCTTTTCAAGATCATCCGGATGAACAACTTGCCATACATCTTTACCGTTTAGTTCCTCCTTTGTATATCCAAGATAGTTGGCTCCAAAAAGGTTGACCGATTTTATGGATCCATCCGGATGAACCAGGAAGTACATATCGGGAGCATTATCGAAAAGGTCCTGGTATCGCATCTGGTTTTCCAGAAGAGCTTCATCGGTTCGGTAATGTTTCAGAGCAATGGAAGCCTGTGTGATATAGGCTTCAATGATCTCCTTCCTGGTATGGTGTATATCATCCCTCAACACGATCACTGCACCGCCGAATAAATCATCCCCCCATGCATAGCCAACTTGATATATCTCTTTAATATCCAATAATTTCTCAATAGCAGCACACGACCTTCTCGGGATCTTACGCATGCTCCATTCATACAACCCTCCCTTAACTTTCAGTAATTTGCGTGTTTTTAACGAATCAACATCCAATCCTTCTGTTGTTATTTTCAACTCCTGTGGATTATAATTCAGTATCGCAGTAACCTTATCCATGAATGGATCCAGACCAGTGATCTTTTTAAGACAACCAGTGTTTTTATCGATCTCCACTGCAAAAGAGATGATAAATGCTCCGGGGTTCAACTCCAGCAGATGATTCCCAATTAATTCATAGATATCATCCCCCTGAGGAAGATCTACAAATTCAATCGCAAATCTTGTGAACATCTCAACATTGTAATGTTCGTTCGCTCTCAAATGATCCATTAAATCAGGATTTTCTTTTTGTTAAATGGCAATATTGCACCCTCATGCCGTGAAAGTTACAAAAAAAAAATCAGGGTTTTAGCCCTGATTTTTCCTTTCTACCCTAAAAATTAACCTAAAATCTACAAAAAAAAATAATAATGAGTTTGCTTACTTTCTGTGTGACTTTTTGTTAGCTTCTATTTGTTTAAACGCATAACTATCCGATTTGTTACAAATATCTTTCAAAAAGTTTTGTGGAATCTACAATTCGTCAAATGAGCGAAAGTCGTCTGATAAAGTTTTAGAATTTCAGATAGAATCCTGCCAGGAAATGTATTCCGGCCTGAGGGAAATAATAGATCCATGATTTTTCCACACCCTGTTCGTACCAGTTCCCACCATAGGCATTGCTGATGTGGAGGTTATTAAACAGGTTATTGATCTGAACCTGAAATCCAATTTCTTTCATCCACCGCGGAGTGACCACGTAATCTATTCTAACATCCGTGACGCAATAGGGATTGAGTTTTCGATCATCGGATGATGTATTATCAAAATATTGACTACCGACATATTTTGTTGATAGACTCAGGCCCAGGACCTTAAACAGTTTAAAAGCCAGCCTGCTGGAACCAACTATTGCGGGTGAATAAGCCAGGTCACTTTTGCCTAACTCCTTCGATTGATGCGTTGCACTCCAATTCTCATCGTAATAGGTGGCATATTCTACGAAATTTTTGATCTTGTTGCGGCTAAGGGTAACATTAAGATCCCAAACCAACCAGTCGGATATCTTCAGAGCCCCAGCAAACTCAATTCCTGCCCGGTAACTGATATCAACATTGGTCATAATATCATTTCCCACATTACTCTTTTCTCCCGTAGGGACCAATTGATCCGTATAATACATGTAATAGCCATTCAGGGAGAGGTTTAAAAACTGTCCTACCCGCGAGAAGCCCGCTTCAAGATCATATAGTTTTTCCGGTTTTGGTGTTGCCTCCTCATCCCCTGTTGCATCCTTGAAGTCACTCCGGGTAGGCTCTCTCTGTCCGATCGAAAAGGAAAGAAAAGTCGTTATGCCGGGATGAACGGTATAATGCAAACCCAACTTGGGGTTGAAGAAACCAAACGTATGTTTCTGAGTCAGATCTGTTAAATCATCATCCGGACCCGACATTTTATAAACAATCTTTCTGTATTGTAAATCAGCAAAAGCGTTGAGCCGGTTGCTCAGTGAGTAGTTCAGCTTGGCGTAAATATTCCAATCGGATTTTCTGCCTGTATTGAAATACCATTCATAATTCTTTGGGACCCGGTTGTTCTTCTCAATCCAGAGGATCTTTCCAAAATGATCCCCATCATAATAATTCCACCCTCCCCCTATTGATGCTTCAAAATTTTTAGCGGTATAGTTGGATGAAAAAACGAAACCATAGAAATCATTATCCAGCCATTTTTGCCTGACGAGGTCAGAGGATGCAATTGTATCGTTGTTCAGGATGAGCATGCTATCAAGACCATACTCATAAAACAGTGTGGAATGATACGAATTCTCATCATCCATATACTGCTCATAATAACCGTTTCCTCGGGTATAATGGAGTGCTGCATTCACGATTAACGCCTGTGATATTTCACGGGAAAAGTGCAATTGATAATGGTTTTGCCAGTAATTATCCTTCTGATCGTTGTAGTATTTAACATTCCCCTCACTGTCAAGATACTCACCAGCAGGATTGTATCTTCGGTCCGTTTTAAGCATGTAATCCGGCACACCCCACCAACTGATGCCGGTATGCTCCTCTCCTGAAATCACGATTGCACGTAACAGGCTTTTTTGTGTGTACCAGGCACCGGTGATGAAATAGCTGTTATGTTCCGATTCAGAATGCTTGATGTATCCATCCGACAGGATCTTCGAAAACCGGGCATCGAAAGAAAATTTATCATCAATCATCCCGGTACCCAGTTTTACCGAATTCTTAAAGGTTTTAAACGAACCGGATGTACTCCGTATTTCAAGATAAGGAAGGGGATTAAGCGCAGTGGTTTGAAAATTTATGGTACCACCAAATGCCGCTGCTCCATTCGTCGATGTCCCAACACCTCTCTGGATCTGAACATTATCGACCGAAGCGGTAAAATCCGGAATGTCCACCCAGAATGCTCCCTGAGATTCTGAATCATTCAGTGGTATACCATTGATGGTAACATTGATCCGTGTAGGATCAGAACCCCTGATCCTCAATGCGGTATATCCAATTCCAGTCCCTGTCTCTGAGGTCGCGATGAGAGAAGGTGTCAGGGATAACAGAAAAGGGACATCATTGCCGGTGTTAACCCGATGCAGTTCATCTCCACCCATGTTTGTGTAAGCCATTGGATCCTTTTCTGAAGCTCGCAATGCTTTGATAATCACTTCGTCAGCCATGATACTGGACCTTTCTAAAACCAGGTGAAGGGCAGTATCACTTTCAAGAACAATTGTTTTGAGCAATGTTTTATAACCGAGGTATGAAACCTGTAGCATATGTTCTCCCTCCTTTACGGAAGGAAAAACAAAGTTGCCATTTAAATCCGAGGTTGTTCCGCGAATCTCTCCTTTTAAGAGAACATTGGCACCAACCAGGTGGTTGCCAGATACATCTGTTATGACCCCTTCCAGTCTGTGTTGACCGTTAACAAACAGAATAAGAAAATGGGCAAAACAGAAAATGATTACCCGTTTCATCTTATTTAACTTTTGTAAAACCTGGGGGTTAAGGCTATTCCCTACACCGGCATTATCCGGATCAGGTTCCTTGGGTTTGATCTCAGCCCGCTATGTTAAGGCACCCCTTTACCACTACCAAAGATAAGGATTTTCGTATAGAAATAAAAATAAGCTGTCGAAAAGCAATTGAAATCTTGAGCTTTAAGACAGCTTACCGTATTATTATCGAACAGCTGATCTATTCTTTTTCAACTTTTAACACATCTTTTATCGCTTTCTCCAATGTATCTTTGGGTAAGGCACCCATAGCCATCTGAGGCATTTCATCCAACGGGACAAAAAGTAGTGATGGAATACTTCGAATTCCAAACATTCCAGCCAGCTCTTGCTGGTCTTCAGTATCTATTTTATAAATATTCAACTTCCCTCTGTACTCACTGAATAATTCTTCCAGAATGGGAGTGACCATTTTGCATGGCTGACACCAATCTGCATAAAAGTCAATTAAACAAGGTAAATCCCCTTCAAATTTCCAATCCTTGCTCTGATCAAAATTGAATATCTTTTCTTTAAAAGTCTCTTTCGTTAAATGTTCAATCATTATTCGCTGGTTAAATTAATACTTGTTGAAAATTTACTTATTTTTTAAATTATGGTATTATCCTTATCAAATGAAGTACCAAAGTTAAATATGGACCTTTTATTCCAAAAAATTCCATTAAATTGTAATTTTGTCACTCAAAAGGAATAAATTGTCATATATACAATTGAAGAAGTGTCTTGATAATTCTGTTCTCATTGTCATATCCCGTGTTCTGACCCGTGAGAATGTTTCAGGCTATCTGATCGGTGGATATGTTCGTGACTGCATCCTAAGCAGGAATTTTACCGACAGGGACCTGGATATTTTGATCATTGGGAATGGGATTGACATGGCATACAAAGTTGCTGATGAATTAAGCATTAAAAAGGGGGTTACCATTTACAAACGCTTTGGGACAGCCATGCTCCGTCATGAAGGGTATGACATTGAGTTTGTTGGTGCCAGGAAGGAATCATACAGGAAAGACTCCAGGAAGCCCATCGTAGAGAACGGGAGCCTGGAAGATGATCAAAACAGGAGGGATTTCACCATTAACACACTGGCGATCAGCTTGAACAGGGAAAGGTATGGAGAGTTGATTGATCCGTTCAACGGATTACAGGACATTCATGACAAGCTGATCAGGACGCCGTTAGACCCGGATCAAACTTTTTCAGATGATCCGCTCAGGATGATGAGGGCCATTCGTTTTGCATCTCAACTCGGTTTTACCATTGAAGATAAAACCCTTCAATCCATCAAGAAAAACCGTGAAAGACTAACCATTGTATCAACTGAAAGAATTGTCACCGAATTAAACAAGATCATCCTGTCACCCAAACCTTCCATCGGATTTATTTTACTGGAAAGAACAGGATTGCTTTCGGTCTTTTTCCCCGAGTTAGATCATTTGAAGGGAGTGGAGATAAAAGAAGGAAAGCAGCATAAGGATAACCTGATCCATACCATTGCAGTGCTGGATAACATCAGTCAGAAAACCGATAATCTCTGGTTGCGCTGGGCCACGTTACTACATGATATTGCCAAACCCCAGACTAAACGATTCAGTACTGATCAAGGCTGGACATTTCACGGTCATGAATTTCGGGGAGCAAAAATGGTTCCCAGGATATTTGAGCGGCTGAAGTTACCCATGAACGAGAAGATGAAATATGTCAGGAAGCTTGTGCTTTTACATTTGCGTCCCATTGCCCTGGTGCAGGAAGAAGTGACCGATTCAGCGGTAAGGCGATTGCTTTTTGATGCGGGTGATGATACTGATGATCTGATGATGTTATGCGAGGCAGACATCACATCAAAAAATGAAAAACGGGTAAAAACCCATCTGAGAAATTTCAAACTTGTCCGCCAAAAATTAAAGGAGATCGAGGAAAAAGATGCCATCCGCAATTTTCAGCCACCCATATCAGGAGATGAGATAATAAAAACCTTTAATCTTAAGCCATCCCTGACAATTGGCATCATCAAAAACGCCATCAAAGAAGCCATTCTGGAAGGGGAGATTGGCAACAATTACGAAGAAGCGCATGAGTTTATGATGAAGAAAGCAGCGGAGTTAGGTTTAAAAAAACAGGGGAAATAGCAGTTCATTCAGCCGTTGGCTTTTCCCAGAGATCAATGAATACGGGCAGGTGGTCACTGAATCCGTTTTGATACCTGAAACCGAAATAAGTCCTGAAGGGTTTTAATCCCAGATTCATTTCATCTTCTTCCAAAAGAAAATCGGGTGAAAAAATTCTTAAGCCATCCCGTTTTACATACAGATGCTCATCCTCAGAAAGCAGTTTGCCGGATACGATAAACTGATCCATCAAGCTCCAGTTCATCTGATATTTATAGCTGCCTGCCACCTTTTGGTCTTTCCCATACCGTGAAAGATTATATAACTTTTCATATCCAACAACGCCAAATTCTCTTTCAACGCCCAGCATATCCTGAATGCTCCTGTCATCCGGAGTATCATTGAAATCACCCATTACGATCACGTGGGATGCCGGATTCAGTGCAAAAATCCGGTCGATCCCTTCTCTCAATACCCTGGCAGCTGTAAACCGGTATCCTTCAGTTTCCAATTGTCCGCCTGACCGGGAGGGCCAGTGATTAACAAAAAGATGCAGTGTGTCTCCAGATGATGTAAGGGCTTCAACGGATACAATGTCCCTTGTTTTCCATTCTGGCTTGCTGTCCAATGTTACAGGGAGGTATTGACTATGAAGAATTGTCAGGTATTCACTCAAAAAAAGGAGACAGACATCTATTCCCCGCTCATCAGGAGAGTCCCGGTGAATGATCTGGTAATTGTATCGGGAAAGGGGCGTTGCTTGCAGAAGATCTTCCAATACCTTTCGGTTTTCCACTTCACATAGCCCTATAATTTCAGGAGGCCTCCAGCCACCGAGTGCAACAATTACTTTGTACAGCCTGTTTAGTTTGTTCTGATAGCGTCGAAGGGTCCAATACCTGTCCCCGTGCGGTAAAAACTCATCATCCTGGGTTGACGGATCGTCGATCGTATCAAAAAGGTTCTCAACGTTATAAAACATGATCCGCAGATCACCCCTCTCCTCCCCGGCTAACTCTTGTGAAACCGCAAACTGAGGTAAAAGCAAAATAATTGCTGACAAGAGAAAAGTTCTGGTTTCAATGCTTGAAACCAGATGAGACCATATGTCCCGAAGGTGGCATAGCCATGCCCATGGCAGATGCCTGCCTGCCACAGGCAGGCCTTTGGCAGAACAAAATGAAACTCGACCCATATTTTATGTAGTGTATTCTGTGGACTAAATTAATGTTTCCCGGGCATTTACTTCTCCACCCTCTCATATGCGCCCAGATCCGGGCCGCCGTCTGCCATTCTATCCTGCATCAGGATATCCAGTGGAAACTGATTCGCAATTTCTGTGGATCCAAGGTCTTTTGCACCGGATAAGGTATCCAGCTGGTAATTGTATTCGACAACAGAAATGAATCGAGGGTCAATATTAAGGAAAAGATTTCTACAGGTCACCGGGTCTGAAAGATCCACCTTTGTGGTATCGGCTCTTATCAGGCAGTGGTCGAAAAGATAATTGAAATCACCATCGCTTTCGAGCCTGTCAATGCCAATCTCTGTATCCCGGTCACCATAGATAATGCAATTACCAAATTCAGCCCTGATTAAATCTCCGGTAAACAGGGCTGTATCATTGATGTTGTAATAATTGGTTACTACCACAGAAGGGGTGATCCGGTTGGCATAATTCCAGAAGTTACAGATCGTTGTATGGTAAAACTCATAATCTCCACCGGTAGTCAGGAGCACACCATAGAACCCACAATCTGCTATGATGGTATTGATCACAGACACGGTTGCTCCGATAGAAGAAATTCCGGCATAATTCATGTGTTCTATTTTTGTATTTGAAACGGTCAGATCCGGTGGCAAAGAAGTGGTATAGAGGTTCCCGAGATGAATCCCGTTGATTGCATTTTTTATTTCAGCATAATCAATGACGTTATTGCTGCTTCCATTCAGGAAATAGAGTCCTCCCCACTGTCCCGGGATATCTTCATACATCTCCTCTAACCGGTCACCCTGAAAGATCACCGGTTCTTCCAGTGTCCCATTCACAATCAGAGTTCCACTCACATAAAGGGTGGAACGGTTATGAAAATGAACCCGGGTTCCAGCTTCAATGGTTAGGGTCTGAAGGGTATCGACCAGCATGGAGTTAAATACAAGATAGGGTTTTGTATTGGTCCAGGTTGTTGTTTCAATCTCCTCACCATGAATAAGGTTAACATCCTGCCCCCATGCAAACAGGTCAACATCCTGTGTGTTTCCATTGGTTACGAAAATGACGGAATCCTGGATAACCATCGGAGCATCCTGCCCCAAGGGGTCTGCGGTAATCTCAACAAAAATATAGAGGCTGTCCCTGGCGCGAATCTCAATGTTTTTTACCTGGTTTTGTTCCCGCCCGTTTATATTGAGCCTGAAACTGGAAGCATCACCCCCTGCAAGAAAAATATCTGATACTTTAACGCTCTGCTTTTCACGATTATACACCTTGAACTCCCTGGTTGTTGATCCAATGGTTGTGAAGATGGTATCGAAAAAGAGGGTATCAACAGAAAAGGAAAGCCTGACATCCCGATCTGTATTGAATGTGTCTGTTTCACAGGAGAAGATGAAAAAGACCAGCAAACAACCCGAAACAAAAATAGTGAACCTGCTCATAACCCTGGCTTGATGGCAAAATTAACCAAAAATCATCAACCTTTGTAAAAAACGGAATTTCTGGATTTTTAT
>CAZTES010000037.1:0-19767 GCA_964612275.1 uncultured Rikenellaceae bacterium | reverse complement strand
GTTTAACCGTGGCCTGATCAGCTGGATGGGATTCAAACAGGATGTGGTGGAATACCAAGCACGCTCAAGAAGCCATGGAGGTTCGAAATACACCGTGAAGAAAATGTTGAGCTTTGGGCTGGATGGGATAACCTCATTTTCATCCAAACCGCTCCGTTTATCGTTTTATGCCGGTTTCCTGATCTTCCTTGCCGGGATTGCCTATGCAATCTATGTTATCATCAACCATTTCAAGGGATTAACCATCCCCGGGTGGACATCAACCGTATTGATTATCCTCCTGATCGGAGGATTTCAACTGCTTAGCCTGGGGATCATCGGAGAATACATTGCCCGGATCTATAATGAATCCAAATCACGACCCATCTATTTCCTGAAGGATAAAGTGGGATAATCCGCGCTGAGCAATTTGATTATGCACGAACCGGAAAACCAGTCTTACAAAAGCACAAATTCCTGCCTGGTTTGCAAAAACCGGGAAATGAAGAGCATCTACTCCGGAATCCTCAGAAAATGTGTGAATTGTGGATTTGTAACTGCTAATGCTGGGATGAGTCCTGCTGAAATTGATAAACTCTATTCTGCAGGGTATTTCAAAGGTAAAGAGTATCTGGATTATGAGCAGGATAAAGTGATCCTTCAGAAAAACTTCAGGAAGAAAGTAAGGGCGATGGAACGGATTGCCGGAAGGGAAAAGATAACATCAATCCTTGAAATCGGATGTGCTTATGGTTTCTTCGGAGAGGTGGTTCAGGTAATGATCCCCGAAGCATCCTATCTCGGGTTTGATATTTCGCAGGAAGCAATACAATACGCTGCTGAGAATCTGAACTTGAAAGTGATTGCAGCCGATTACCTTGAAGATGCAGCAGACAGGAAGTTTACGGATGTTTGCATGTGGGACGCAATAGAGCACCTTCAACATCCGGACCGTTTCCTGGATAAAATTCATTCGGACCTTCAGCCGGGCGGAAGGTTATGGATCACAACCGGTAATATCGATGCCCTGGTCCCACGGATCATGAAAAGGAGATGGAGAATGATCCATCCTCCAACCCACCTGCACTATTTTTCAGCTCAAACACTGGGCAAATTGTTGAACTGGAAAGGATTTGAAGTGAGAAGGATCGCTTATCCGGCTGTTTCAAGAAGCTTGAAACAGATATTTTATTCCCTGTTTATGCTGGGAAAAGGTCCCGGGAAGCTGGTTCAGAAAATCTATTCATCGATCCCTGAAGGAATGTCATTTCAAATGAACACATTCGATATTATGTTTGTTATGGCGGTTAAAAACAGATAGAAAGCGATTCATGAAGAAATATTCAAACAACGCAACATTTTATGGATCTCTTGTGACTGTAGTATTATCTACTGTATGCCTCTTCCTCCTGTTTGGCGCATTGCTCCGGTCACCCAATACCGTTTATTTTGCCGGAAGCGGAGACGGACTTCAGAGTTATTATGGTACGCTTTACCATGTCCTGCACGATTCAACCTATTTGCGGTCCTATGGCATGAACTATCCGTATGGTGAAATGGTGCTTTATACAGGAAATCAGCCGGTCATAGCCAATACGATAAAGTTTGTCAGTGACCACATCTTTGATATATCAGGCTATACAATTGGTATTCTGAATGTGCTGATGCTCTTTTCGATCGTTATTGGAGCCCTATTCATTTTCCTTATTCTCAGGTATTTCAAACTTCCTGTTCCGGTATCGGCAGTTCTGGGAGTGGCTATTGCTTTTCTCTCACCACAGATTGGCCGGTTGGGAGGGCATTTTTCCCTCAGCTATCTGTTTTTCATCCCATTGATGATTTACCTGCTCATCCGTTTTTATGATCACCGGTCCTATTGGGTAAGCATTATCATAGGCATCGTTACCTTTCTGGCTGCATGTACACACATGTATTATATGGGATTTTTCGGAATATTTTTTCTCTTCTACTGGCTTACATTAATCATCACCGAGCGGGCAAAATTTGGCAGCTACCAGGTATTTCTACCGCATGTTCTTATTCAGGTGATTTTACCGTTAGCCTGTTTGTATCTGTATTCAGCCATTCAAGACCCGGTTACCGACCGAACATCCAGCCCCTGGGGCTTCCTCTATTACCGTGCCTACCCTGAAAGCGTCTTTTTACCTGTAGGAAAACCCTATGGCAAATTTCTCGACCGCATCATGACATTCAATCACATTGACTGGGAAGGGTGGGCATACATCGGTTTGGTTGGACTGGTTGGTTTTGTCTTTATCATCATACAAATCGTGAAAAAGATCTGGAGAAAGAGATTTTCGGAAATCCTTCGTGTAACGGACCGCAAGTTGCTGAACATTTTTTTCTGGGCTTCCTTCGTCGCATTGCTCTATTCTTTCGGACTTCCTTTCATCCTGGGACTGGAAGGATTGCTTGATTATCTTGGACCTGTAAGGCAGATGAGGGGGATTGCCCGGTTCTCCTGGATGTTTTTTTATGTGATGAACGTGGTGACATTTTACCTTCTCTGGAACTGGTTGAAGGGAAAGAAACGTATGGTGGTATACTGGAGCCTCCTGTTGCTGCCCCTCCTGTTCATTTTTTATGATGCCTGGCTTAATTCGCGCAGTATGGAATATTATATGAATAACCGAATTCCCGTGCTGGACGACAGGGAGAATAGGCTGCCAGAGAATCAATGGATAAAAGAGATCGATCCTGCTGACTACCAGGCAATAATCCCGATCCCCTATTTCCATGTAGGATCGGAAAATATCTGGATAGAAAACCGGTGTGAAATAATGAAACATGTTTTTATTGCTTCAATAAAGACCGGGCTGCCCACCAATGGTGTAATGTTGAGCAGAACCTCGATCAGCCAGTCCTTCCGTAACATTGAACTGGTGATGAAACCATACCGGAAACCCGCAGTCTTGGCAGATTTGCCAAACCAGAAACCATTTCTGGTACTGGCGTCCAAATGTGATGAAATGAGTAGGTCCGAAAAACAACTGTTAGAAAGAGCGGACTACATTGTGGAAAATGATCTTTTCACAATCAGTTCAATTCAGATAAACACACTGAGGGGGATGGCCGGGGAGCAGAGGGCGATAGTGATCGATGAATTGAAAACCAGAGAACTGTTTCAGCAAAGGGATTTCCTGGTATCCGATTCTTCCGGAGGATGGTTTTACAATGGATTTGAGGATTCGGCAGGTGAATCCCATTACGGAAGATCAGGATATTCGGGTAATATCAAGGAGTACAATACTATTTATTATGGTAACCTCCCCTCTGCAATGAACGATTCACTTATTGTCATCTCTTTCTGGCTTGGTGATGCCCGGAAAGACCTGATTCCGAGGTCAACCATTGAATTTGCAATGACCGATTCAACGGGCCGGTTCATTCATGCAGAGTACAGGAACCTGGGGAACCTGTACACAGCACTGGATGAGGATTGGGCGTTGCTGGAATATTCGATGATCAGTTCCGATCCGGGAAGTCAACTGAAAGTAACTATCTGGAACCGGCATCTTAAGAATACGATTCTGCACATTGATGAACTGCTGATCAGGCCTTCATCGATGGACATTTATCGGGTTATTGAAGGAGGAGTTTCAAAGAATGATCGTTTCTACCCCGGCAATTAAGATGGGGGTTATGACACACCCCCATTGAATAATACCCATCCGACCCTGCCTGCCTTACAGGCGGGGGTGGATTTAGAGAATTCATACGAGGCGACTTAAAAAGTCCCCCTACATAATGTATTGGGATTCCTTATCTTTAGTCCTGACCGCTTGGACCATCATAATACGATACCAATGTAGGTCGACTCTCCTGAGTCGACTAAGAGATTTGGAAAGCTTGATTTTTTCCACTCCTATCCGCCAAGCGCCTATGAGTCGCTAAGCGGATTGCAATTCGCTTGATTCGTCAGAGGATGCCCCAATATCAAAAAAGCAGGTCAATAAAAGAAAGGGACAAGCAGATACACCAAGTCTTATAACAAAGACATATACGGCGTCATCTTAAATGTCCCTCGTTGCAAAGTTAATTCATTAAGGAATAAATCGAAACCGTGCCGAACTGGCCCATATATTTTTTTGTAAAATGCTGTAAATAAGGCCGCTGAGCCACTTCCTCCCCGGTAAGAACAAGGTATTTTGCTCCCAGTGCAATGGATTCTTTGATTTTACAGCTATCGGTATTGTTCCGGTAATGTTCCGTCCAGCCTCTCTGGTTCATAAGGTATAGTGAATAACAGGGAGTGGGATCGGGAAGACTGATCACTTTATCCTCCGGCCTGATCCCCAGTGAGCGTAAATAAGGGGTGACTTCGTAGAGATCCCTGTTTGCCGGATAATCATTGATCCAACCGGTATAACGCCACTGAAGACGCTGCCCGGCATAGTAAATATTAAATAATAGAAACAGTGAAAAAGCCACTTTTGTAACGGGGGATTTCATAATCCGTGGAGCAGTCTTTTTTAGTGAGTCTGCCAGTGATAAAAGGATAAATACAGGCAGGATCAGCAATCCGATAATGTAATAATCATGGTTTCCGAATGCATAAAACCATAATATCGAAAATAGTACCGTTCCGGCAAACGTCAACAGGGTAAGTGTTAAAAGTACGGGAAGAATTTTTTTCCACAACACCAGGATTGTAACGAAGCAAACCAGGACGAGGATGTGGACTGTGATATGAAAATAATCCCTGAACCAGAGCTCACTCATCTGATCCCGGATCCAGAGAATCGTCTCTCTTGAAAGGCCCCAGATGGGCCAGATTTGCGTGGAGAAAAACTCCGTTTGATGCTCCCGGTTATAATGGATAGCAAACAGATACCACGCAACAATAACCGTGAAATAGATGGCAAACGGAAGCAGTGTTTTGACATTGACGTGCAACCGATTACCATCCTGCTTCATCCTGAACCAGCCAAATAAGTTGATAATATAGAGACCGATGAGGGCGATCACATTGATGGCGGAAGTGATCTTCAACAATCCGGCGATGGTGAAGAACAGGAACGAAAAATAGAGAAGCCTGAATTTCCGGGAGGTATAAAAATTGAAAAAGAAATACCATCCCATGAGCACGAATGCAAAGGAAGTCGTATCGGTGAGGTAGTTGTTCGCATAATATACTACTGCAGGTGAGGTGAAAAATAACAGGGCAAGGGTTATTCCCCAGAATGTATCATCGAGCCATTTTTCAATTAGCTTATAGAGCGCAAAAAGGCCCAGAAAAAAAATAAGTGTGTTAACGAGCCGGTAGATCAGGTCGTGTTGCCCAAACAGTTTGTAAAGAGAGGCAATAAAATAATAAAGGACCGGGCATTCACCAGCAGCATATCCGGTTGTCCGGTTATCGGATGCCAGGTTATGGACTTCCGGCTGAAAAAAATTCATCCCGTGCTGATAATAATTTAAGGTTATGGAAGCACAGTCCGATTGCCGCCATTTATGAATGGATTGTGGCTTGTAGGTGAGGATATTATGGTAATCGTAATACCAGGAAACTGCCAGGAAGAGGATGACAAACAGGAGGGATGCGAAACCTCTATGTGCTGTGATGTTCCAGGGGGAAGCCTTTTTTATCATTTTCCAGACCTGGTTTTAAACGGGCTATCAGACCCGTGGATTCACTTCCTCTTACTGATTATCTGATATCGGATGTGCAAAAGCCATCACGTCTTTTCCTGTAATCTCTTTTTCACAGAGAATGATGAGCCGCTCCAGCACATTCCGGAATTCCCGGATGTTGCCGGTCCAGCTGATCTTTTGCAGTTCCTTGATGGCATCATCTGTAATGCTCTTAGGGCTCATGCCATACTCTTCACAAATGATCTGGTTGAAATGATCTGCCAGCAGGGGAATGTCTTCCTTGCGTTCATTCAGGGTTGGAATATCGATCAGGATAACGCTGATCCGGTGATACAGGTCTTCCCTGAACCTGTTTTTCTCAATTTCTTCCTTGATGTTTTTATTGGTTGCAGCAATGATACGCACGTTAACGATGATATCTTTATCACTACCAACGCGTGAAATTTTGTTTTCCTGCAGTGCCCTGAGGACTTTTGCCTGTGCGGAAAGGCTCATGTCTCCGATCTCATCGAGAAAGAGGGTTCCTTCATTCGCCTGCTCAAATTTTCCTTTTCGTTGTTTGATGGCAGAGGTAAAGGATCCTTTTTCGTGACCAAAGAGCTCACTTTCAATAAGTTCAGAGGGTATCGCCGCACAGTTCACCTCAACGAATGGCTCGTTTGCCCGGCTACTTTTCTCATGTAACCAGCGGGCAACAAGCTCCTTTCCCGTGCCGTTCTTACCGGTAATCAACACCCTTGCATCGGTGGGTGCAACACGCTCGATCATCTCTTTCACCTTCTGAATGGCTTTTGATTCACCCACCATCTCATAGGTTTTTGATACTTTCCGCTTCAACACTTTGGTCTCGGTAATGAGCGAGGATTTATCCGTAGCGTTTCGAATGGTTATCAGCAACCGGTTCAAATCCAGCGGTTTTTCAATAAAATCAAAAGCTCCCTTTTTTATCGCTTCAACGGCAGTATCAATATTCCCATGTCCGGAGATCATGATCACCGGAACTTCACCGGATATTTCAAAGATCTTTTCCAGCACCTCGATGCCGTCCATTTTTGGCATTTTAATATCACAGAGGACAACATCATACCGGTTGTTCCTGAATAATTCGAGGCCTTCCATCCCTTCCATGGCAAGATCAACGGTATGTTTTTCATATTCCAGAACCTCCTTCAGGGAATTCCGGATACTTTTTTCGTCATCAATTACCAGGATATTCGGCATTGTTTTATGTTTGGTTTGACCGGGATTATATCGTGTAATTTCATGTGATCCTTTGAATCAGGATGAAATTGTCATTGCAAAGCTATATTTTATACCGCAACCATTTCCACATCTCCTTATAAGAGGGTTTTTTCCCGTAAAGAAGAATACCGGTACGGTATATCTTGGCTGCTATCCAGGTAGTACCGATGAAGGTGATCACCAGCAACATCATGGATAGACCGATCTGCCATCCGGGCACCCCGAACGGGATCCTTGCCATCATGACTACAGGTGAAGTAAGCGGGATGAACGAAAACCAGAAGGCGATTGAACTGTCCGGATTCTGAAACGCTCCCATGGCAACAAAGAGAGCGAGCAGGAGCGGGATGGTGATGGGCATCATGAATTGCTGTGTATCGGTTTCGTTATCGACGGCAGAGCCGATGGCAGCAAAAAGGGATGCATAAAGCAGGTAACCACCCAGGAAAAAGAAAATGAATGAGAAGATGATCACTCCCCAGTTCTGGTTGCCAAGGTTATTGAAGATCTGTTGTACTTCACTCAGGTTTTGCATATCTACCGGTTGTGCCTGTGCAACAGGTGATGATGACATGATATTATCAGGGAGAGGTGCCTGGGTGAGATTTTCCATATCAGGCAACAGAATGGACTGGGCAACCGAAATGATAATAAACACCAGGATGATCCAGCAAAAAAACTGGGTTAATCCAACCAGGGCTATGCCAATGATCTTGCCCATCATCAATTGGAACGGTTTAACAGAGGAGATAATTACCTCCACGATCCGGCTGGTTTTTTCTTCAATCACACCCCGCATTACCTGCGCACCGAAAATAAAGGTAAGCATGTAAATCAGCAGCCCGCAAATATAAGCAACGCCCATGGCAATGCCAGTACTGGTCTCCTTCTCAACACCTTCTTCGCTGATCTTTATGGTTTGCAGCTTGATACTGGTTTCCACCTCTTTGAGTATTTCATCGAGGTCCTGGATATCATAAGTTTCCAGTTTCAACCGTTCAACCTCTTTTTCCAGGGCACCGGAGATATGCATCGTCAGGTCAAGGGGGGGCTGTTTGGTGGAGATCAACTGAACCGCATTCGGAATGTAGGTTACCTTGGGAGAGATGTAGAGGATCCCGTAGTATCCCAGATCGGTGAAATTGTTTTTTATATCATCCAGTGCAACCCCTTCGAGGTATTCGAACTGAAGGTATTTGGTGCTGGAAATCACCCCTTCGAATATCCGGGTCCCATCCTCAATGACAGCGATTTTCTTTAGTTCCGTGTCTTTTTGTGTCATGATCCAGACCGGTATGATAAACATGGCTGCCAGTAAGAGGGGGGCAATCAGTGTCATGATGATAAATGACTTCTTCCTGACCCGGGTTAAATATTCCCGCCTGATGATGATGGAGACTTTATTCATTTTTTCTTTTTGTCATTGATGTTTGATTCGCCTACCACTTTAATAAAGATATCATTCATGCTGGGTACGATCTCATTCATGGAGATAATATTACCAGCATTCAAAAGGGCTTTCATCATTTCATTCGTGGATGATCCTTCCAGTACTTTTGCCTTTACAATACTGTGTCCGTTTTTCTTGGAATGTTCCAGGAATTTATACTGTGAACTGAGGGTGGCTGTCAGGAGGTTTATCTCTCCATCAAACACAATCTCATATTCATTTGGAGCATAGGTATTTCTGATTTTGTCAATCGGTCCTTCGAGGATCGTTTTTGCTTTATTAATGAGGGTGATGTGACTGCACAGCTCTTCCACTGAACCCATATCGTGCGTTGAAAAGATGATGGTTGTCCCCTTATTCTTAATTTTCAGTATTTCCTGTTTGAGCAGATTGACATTGATCGGATCAAAACCGCTGAATGGTTCATCAAAAATCAGCAGTTTTGGTTCATGAAGTACGGTGACAATGAATTGAACTTTTTGTTGCATCCCTTTGGACAGCTCCTCAACCTTCTTATCCCACCATGGCTCGATCTCAAACTTTTCAAACCACATTTTCAGTTTCTTCAGGGCATCTTTCCTGGACAGCCCTTTCAGGCGGGCAAGGTATAATGCCTGTTCTCCGACTTTCATCTTCCGGTAAAGTCCGCGCTCTTCCGGTAAATAGCCAATGTCGTATATTGCATCGGGTTGAAGTTTCTTTCCCCTGTACAACAGTTCGCCGCTGTCCGGTGCAGTGATCTGGTTAATGATCCTGAGCAGGGTTGTTTTACCGGCACCATTTGGCCCGAGAAGTCCAAAAATACCACCCTTGGGTACATTTATACTAACGCGGTCGAGTGCGAGGTGATTGGAAAATTGTTTAACAATATTACGGGCATTGAAAATTTCCATCGATGGATCTGTTTCATGAATTTCAAAGGGGTAAAGATAGAAATTTTGATGTGAAATACAGGGGATGAGATGGAAGCTTTTTTATGAGTCCATTCATTTATTCAGGAAGCAGGCGATCGATTGTTTGGTATAGTGATCCAAAAGTGTTGCTGCCGGATTTGCAGGAATGAAGAAAGCAGGTTAGAATTACTCGAAGTAACTTCTCATCCGTTCGAAGAAGTTGCGGTCAGTTTTATCGGGTTTGGGGATAAAATTTTCAGATTCACTGAGTTTGGAGAGTATCCGTTTCTCCTCTTTGGTAAGGATTTTAGGAATCCACACGTTGATATTCACCAGGATATCTCCCTTACCATATCCATTGACATCGGGCAATCCTTTTCCTCTAAGCCGGAGAATTTTGCCAGGCTGCGTTCCGGCTTCAATCTTAATTTTTACTTTTCCGTCAACCGTTGGAATTTCCACCTGGGTTCCCATGGATGCTTCTGTAATGCTGAGGTAAAGGACATAAAACAGATCATTCCCGTCTCGCAGCAATTCGGGATGTCCCTCTTCACTGATCAACACAAGCAGGTCGCCGTTTATTCCACCCCTGCGGGCAGCATTCCCTTTACCGCTAACCGTCATCTGCATTCCTTCTGCAACACCTGCCGGGATCCGGATGGAAATGATTTCCTGGTCTTTTACAATTCCCTCCCCGTAGCAGCTATTGCATTTTTTTGTGATCACTTTTCCCTCTCCCCCGCAGGAGGGGCAGGTTGATGAGGTCTGCACCTGACCAAGGAATGTATTGGAGATCTGCGTTACCTGCCCCGTTCCCCGGCAGGTTGAGCAGTCACTGTAGGAAGAAGTATCTGCAGCACCCGTTCCTCCACACGTTTGGCAGGGGACATATTTGGTGACCTTAATCTTTTTTTCAACTCCCGCGGCTATTTCTGTCAGGGTAAGTTTTACTTTAACCCTCAGGGTTGACCCCTTGTTTACCCTTCGTCCACTGCCTCTTCTGCTGGAGCCAAACCCTCCGAATCCCCCAAAACTTCCACCGAAGATATCACCGAAATGAGCAAATATGTCCTCAATGGTCATCCCTCCGGCACCAAATCCATTCCCGGCACCACTGACTCCCGAATGTCCGAACTGGTCATAGCGAGCCCTCTTCTGCTCGTTGCTCAATACTTCATAAGCTTCTGCTGCTTCCTTGAATTTATCTTCGGCAGCTGTATCACCCGGATTTTTGTCCGGATGGTACTTCAAAGCCTGCTTGCGGTATGCTTTTTTTATTTCCGCAAGAGAAGCATCTTTTGAGACTTCCAGGATTTCATAATAATCTCTTTTTGCCATGGCGCATCAGTTTGTGCGTTGTGCACTCTCTGTTTTTATTTCTTTATAATGAAGGATACCAATGTTGATGGTACCGGTTCAATCCTGATAAGCCGGCTCTATTCACCGATTACGACCTTGGAATACCGGATGACTTTGTCATGCAGGAAATAGCCTTTTTCAATCACATCCACCACCTTCCCCTTCATTTTTTTTGACGGAGTAGGAACCTTTGTTACCGCTTCATGGAGATCGGTATCAAATTCTTCATTCATGGCGTTGATCTCCTTTATTCCGTTTGACGAGAGAAATTCTTTGAATTTATTGTGAATCAAATCGACACCTACTTTCATTGCTTTGCAATCGGTTGCTTCAACCATCGTTTGCTTTGCCCGCTCAAAATCATCCATAATCGGAAGAAGCTTTAACAAAACATCTTCACTGGCAAGCTTTATCAACTCCATTTTTTCCTTTAGCGTACGCTTGCGGTAATTGTCAAAGTCTGCGGAAAGTCTGCGGTATTTATCGTGAAGCTCTTGTATTATTTCTTCACTGCTTATTTCTTTCACTTCCGGTTCTTCGTCTTCAGGAACCTCTTCCTTTTCTTCAGCAATCGATACTTCCTTCTCCTGAATTTCTTCGGACAGATCTTTTTTTGTCTTCTTCGGGTCCTTCTTCAGGCTATCGCTTTCCGGTTTTTTACTGGTTTTCTTGGTCATTGTTACTACGATTTTTAAAAATCCACACTTCAGCAACCTTTTGTTGCCAGCTATCAAATTATTTGCCAATCTGTCGAAAACGACAAATTGGCATGCAAAGATAGGGAAAAAGTTTAGTTTGGTGATGTGATTGGAATAAGGGAGGATAATGTTAGTGGGTTAGGTTATTAAGGTGTCTAAGGGGAAAGCTTGAAAATTAATAGTATGGGTTACAACGCCATGGGAAAATGCAAATGTTATTCCAAGAAGAACAAAATTTATAACTATGTACTCAATAACTCACTAACCCATTAACCTAATAACTTATTTTAACGGATGTATAAATAACTCACTAACCCAATAACTAAAAACTATTTTTTTCGTTGCGTATGTTTCTTCTTGTTTTTTGCCAGGATGTCCTTTGTTTCGGTAAGTTTGAGATCTTCATGGATTGCAAGCTTCCCATCCGACAGTTGCTTGATATCGTTAAAAATCACTTCATCGGTCACCTGGCTCCTGTTCCAGGTCAGGTAGGATTTTTTCATGTGGTTTGCCAGTAGCTTGATCAACCGTTTTTTATCCTCGCCATCTTCCATTTCAATTGCTGCATCAATCATCTGGTGGATGATTCTTCCGTAATGCCGGTATTTAATATCACCGGTGATATAGGGAACCTGCTCTGGCTTTGATGTTAGGGTTTCCCTTGCAGGCATTTCATAAGGAGCGTCAATATCCAGATCAAAATCCGCCATCAGGGCAAGGTGATCCCATAGCTTGTGTTTGAAATCGCTGATATCTCGAAGATGGGGATTCATATTCCCCATAATGGATATGATTGCTTTTGCTGCCTTGTTTCGCTCGTCTCTATCCTCAATGGTTTTGAGGTGGTCAACCATTTTCTGAATATGCCTTCCGTATTCAGGCAATATCAATTTCTTTCTCGTAGTGTTGTAATCGTAATCCATGTCCGGTATAATTTCTGCAAAGCTATGTGATTTAAGTTTAGATATCAAAGAATTGATCAGAATTATTCTTTCATTGAATGATTTTCAATCTGGCAAATTTCAGCAGAAGTTGTTTTTGACCGTGGTTGTGGAAGAAGACGGTAGCTTTCATGTCAGGGAAATCACCTTCAAGGTGAATCACCTTTCCTTTCCCGAAGCGTTGATGTTCGACCACCATGCCAGTTTGGATGGATCTCGGGTCATCACCTTCACTGTCCGGAGAAGCGCCTTTTTGACGGTTTTGTTTTATCAGCTCAGTTTGCGGAAGAGCATGCCCGGAGAGGGATCTTTCCGAAGAGCGGGTTGTTTTTGAGGAATGAATTTTACGAAGGGTAGAGTAGGAGCGGTTGAATGTTTTATCATAGGGTTGTAGAGCAGGGATTTCATTCTCCTTCCCAAGCCCGTCGACAAAATCCCGGTTGATCTCTTTGATAAACCGGCTGGGCAGGCAGTGTACCAAGTTTCCCCACCGGAAGCGGGTTTGCGCGTAAGAAATAGTTACCTGCTCTTTTGCCCGGGTAAGGGCTACGTAAAACAACCTTCTCTCTTCCTCCAGATCTTTAATATCGGAAACGGAAAGATGAGAGGGAAAGAGGTCTTCCTCCATCCCGGCGATATAGACATATTTAAACTCCAACCCTTTCGCAGAGTGTACTGTCATGATGGTTATCTTATCCTTCACCTCGTCCTTTTCATCATCCTGATCGGTAAGCAGTGTCACGTTTTCCAGGTATTCGTCAATAGATACAAACCGGTCAGCCCGTTCCGGATGGGAGACAAATTCACGGATACCATTGAACAACTCCTGAAGATTCTCATATTTACTCAATTCTTCCGGAGAGATCCGGTTGTGCAGTTCTTTCAGAATGCCGGTATCTTTTGCAATGAGGAGGGCCAGATCATAAGCATCCAGGTTGGCTTTCTGGTTGCTGAATCTCTCAATAAGATTGGAAAAGCCTTCAATTTTTTTTGTAATTCCCTGGTTTATCCCTGGTTTATACCTGCCAAGGTTTCGGATGATCTCCCAGATCGGAATATTATGTTTGTCAGCGAGCTGTTCCAGCCGGGCAAGGGTTGTTTTTCCGATTCCGCGGGCGGGGTAGTTCAGTATACGTCGGAGCCCTTCATCGTCCCGTTTATTGCAGACAAGCCTGAGATAGGCGATCATATCCTTGATCTCTTTCCTCTGGTAAAAGGAGATGCTCCCGTATACCCGGCAGGGAATGTCCCGCTTGCGGAGTGCCTCTTCAAAGATCCTCGATTGTGCATTTGTCCTGTACAATATAGCAAAATCCCTGTAATGAAGCTGCTTCTGCAGGGTTGTGTCGAGAATGGAATTTGAAATCAGAAAACCCTCCTCGGTATCGGTTATTACCCTGACTACCTTGATCTTTTCACCAACTGCCCGTTTGGACCATACCTCTTTTGAAATCTGACCTTTGTTTTTCTTAATCACGCTGTTTGCAGCGTTTACAATGTTCTGGGTGGACCTGTAATTCTGTTCCAGTTTGAATAATTTGTATTCCGGATAGTCACTTTTGAAATGAAGAATATTCTCAATTCGTGCTCCCCGGAAGGAATAGATACTCTGGGCATCATCCCCGACAACACATACGTTCTTATTTATTTCAGCCAGTTTGTTGATGATCAGGTATTGTGCAAAGTTGGTATCCTGGTATTCATCTACGAGAATGAAGTGGAACCGCTCCTGGTATTTGCGAAGAACATCGGGAAAATCCCGGAGTAGAATGTTCATGTTCAGCAGCAGGTCGTCGAAATCCATTGCTCCGGCTTTAAAGCAACGTGCAGCATACTGCATATAAATATCTGTCAGCCTCGGTCTTCTTGTTCTTTTGTCCTGCTCAAGCAAAGCCTGGTTGTTCGAGTATGCCTGTGCGGTGATCAGGTTATTCTTTGCATAGGAGATCCTTCCGAATACTTCATTGACCCGGTAAACCTGATCATTCAGATCCATATCTTTGATGATCCCCTTCACCACATTTTTCGAGTCGATCGTATCGTAAATGGTATAGTTCGATGGGTATCCCAGCAAGCTCGATTCAACCCGTAATATCCGGGCAAAAATGGAATGAAAGGTTCCCATCCAGAGGGCTCTTGCCACATCATTTCCAACGATCAGAATGATCCTCTCCTTCATCTCCCTGGCAGCTTTGTTCGTAAAAGTAAGGGCAAGAATGGAGTTGGCTTGAATGCCTTCCTGCAGCAGATGAGCTACCCGGTAAGTCAATACGCGGGTTTTACCCGACCCGGCTCCGGCAATAACAAGCGCCGGACCACGATAGTTCACTACCGCTTCCCGCTGTACTTTATTTAACTCTTTCAGGTAATCCAATGGACGGAATGGCTTTTATTGATCCACCAAAAATAATACATGTTCCCCAATTCATCCGGACGGGCAAGGATATATTTGGGAAAGTTATTAACAGTTCAGGATTGAGCTCCAACAGGGAAAACATCCACGATTATTCCACAATCCAATGGTGAAAAGTTTCAGCTATTTTTTTTATTATTGTACCTTTCAAAAAACATGCTGGGAAGCTGAAATTTTTTGTGCCGGCAAAATATTCCGGGGATATTTCAGTTTTTACACTGATGGAACAGAATAGATATATAACGGATTGGCGGTTGTTTTGGATTTCCAATGGTTGCAAATGCATGGTTATTCTCGCTTTCTTTTGCCTGACCGGTGCAAACCTGGTTGCTCAAATTACATCCCCTATTGCCAGCTCAAGCAGAATTGCACACTACCCGAACCATCCGGACCGAACCGATCCGATCTATATCTACTGTGTAACCAATACCAGTGGAGAGATTACCGGTTCGCTGACGGCAAGCCACCCGGAAGATGCTGTTTCCGATTATGATTTTGAGTGGAGGAAATATAACCCATCAATCCCCGGATTTGAAAGTGTCTTTAAAACGGATACACAGGTAAAAACATCCACAGCCAGCGGTCTTGCATCCGGTGGATACCAGGTAAACATCACCAATGGCGTCTCCAATGATACAACGCTTGTAGCCTGGGTTTTCATAAACAAACCGCTGGTCACTGCCGAAATACAGAATTTTACCTGCGACTACCTTGCCATGAAGGGTGATACCCTGGCACAGGTGTTTACTTATTACGATCCGGTAGATCACATGGATACCACACTGGCCAATGGAATCAATTTCGGGTGGTCTTCCATTCCCGCTTCAGCCATCCCATACCCGACACTGGAGTTGAACCCGATAACCTGGGAGCCCCCCTACGAAGACACTGATTATTACCTGAAAGTTACCGACTGGCTAACCTGTCAGAATGAAGATTCCTTTTTTTATCATTCCATCCATGTAAAACCCGATTTTACTCCGGAACCGGTCCAGGGAGAAGCACCCCTGGAGGTCAATTTTACCAACAATTCACTGAATGCGGTTGTGTTTGAATGGTCGTTCGGAGACGATTCAACATCCATACTTGAAGTCCCGCCAACACATACCTACTACTATCCAGATGAGTACGAGGTTAAACTGATTGCCCGAAGCGCTGAAGGGTGTGAAGACTCGTTGAAGTATCAATACATCATTGTCGATCCTTCCGGTTTGGAAGTACCCAATGTGTTTACACCGAACGATGACGACTGGAATGACCGGTTTATTGTTGCCTCGCAATCGCTTCGCAGCATCTACGTCCAGGTTTTCAGCAGAACCGGGAAGAAGGTGTATGAATTCTCCGGCCAGGGAACCCGGTTGCAGGAATGGAAAGGGTGGGATGGAAAGATCAATGGAGGTGCCGAAGCAAGCCCCGGTGTCTATTTTTATATAATAAGAGCTGTGGGTTGGGATGACGTGGAATACAAAGGGAAATTGTACAGAGGGACGGTCTATCTGATACGGGAAAAATAAGAGAATTTCGAATGTCGGATTTCGCCTGCCTGCCATGCCTCCGGCAGGTAAACCGGTAGGCAGGGATGTCGAATTTACAATTTGTCAACAAGCAAAAGAAGCCCGGATTGGGTTGAAAATATCAACCTTCAACTTCCAACTTCCAAAATAACTATTCTCAGTGCGGACTGAAGATTGAAGACTCAGGACTCTTGGAAGCTGCCATCTTTCATCCTTTGCCGAAGGCACGCCAACGGCGCATCCATAATCCTTCATCCATCAACCTTAATCCTTCCCCACTCACCCCTGCCCGCCGTAGCCTTGGCGTAGGCGGGGCTCACACTCTGTCCGCCGTAGCTTTCTCGAGAGCCGTATCCGCCGTTTTGGCGGAGAAGGTTCTGGCGAAGGAGAAACTCACTTCTCATCTCTATTTTTTTTCTGCTTACTGCGTACTGCCTATTGCGTACTTTTTATCTCAATCCCTCAGTCTCTCACTTATCACATAGTGATGCCTATGGCATAACTTATGAACTTTTAACGTATCAACTTTACCCAGCACCCAGCACCCAGTACCCAGCACCTTTCTTTATCACTCCTCCTCCTCTTCTTCATAGGCTTTCAGCAACTCTTCCTGCAGTTCACCGGGAACCTGGACGTATTCCGCAAATTTCATGGAGTACATTGCACGGCCGTTGGTAAGGGAACTGAGCGCTGTTGAATATTTGCCCATTTCTGCCAGTGGAACCTTGGCGGAAATTTTCTCAAATCCTTGTTCGCTGGACATTCCCAGCACCAGGCCTCTTCTACCCTGGAGGTCACTCATGACATCACCCATCCGGTCAGCAGGAACAAGGACCTCCAGTTCATAGACCGGTTCCATGATCTTCGGACTGGCATTTTTAAATGCCATGCTGAATGCATTTCGTCCGGCAAGTTTAAAGGATATTTCGTTCGAGTCAACCGGGTGCATCTTTCCATCATAGATAGCGACACGGATATCCCTCGCATAGGACCCGGTCAGGGGGCCTTCTTCCATTTTTTCCATGATACCTTTCAGAATAGCGGGCAGGAAACGGGCATCGATTGATCCTCCTACAATGCAGTTATAATAGATCAGTTTTCCACCCCATTCAAGGTCGTGTTCTTCTTTTTTCCTGACATTCACCTTAATTTCTTTTCCGGTAACCTTGTAAACTTTTGGATCCGGCAATCCTTCTTCGTAAGGTTCAATGACCAGATGCACTTCGCCGAATTGACCGGCTCCGCCTGATTGTTTTTTATGACGGTATTCCGACTGCGCTATTTTTGTGATCGTCTCCCGGTAAGGGATCTTCGGAGCAACAAAGTCGCACTCAACATGAAATACATTATCAAGATGCCATTTCAAAATATTCAGGTGGTACTCCCCCTGCCCGTGAATGATGATCTGCTTCAGTTCTTTCGAATATTCGATCACAATAGTGGGATCTTCCTGGTGCATTCTCTGCAATGCTTCACCCAGTTTCTCCTCGTCGCCTTCACTTTTCGGTTTGATCGCAGTCCGGAATTTCGGCTCCGGGAACTTAATGGGTTCAAAGGTCCATGACTGTGCGGAAGCTGTAAGGGTATGGTTTGTTTTGGTATTCTTCAGTTTAACTGTGGCACCGATATCACCGGCGGCTAATTTGCCTACCTTATTTCTCTTTTTTCCGGCAACAACGTATAGCTGAGCCATTCTTTCTTTAGACTGCGAGTTGTTATTCACCAGGTCCATGCTTTCAGTGATCTCACCCGACATGACCTTGAAGTAATTGATTTCACCGATATGCTCCTCGATTGATGTCTTGAAGACAAACAGGGAAGGACTTGCTTTTGGATCGCAGGCAATCTCTTTATCCTGGGAGTTTTTCGGTGCTGGTAAATCAGCTGCCGATGGAGCGGTGTTATTGATGAACTCAAGAAGCCGTTCCACTCCCATGTTTTTCTTGGCTGAAGTACAGAAAACCGGAAATATGCCCCGCTGGATCAGCCCGGCAGTAATGCCTTTCCTCATTTCATCTTCATCCAGTGTATCTTTCTCGAAGAAAAGTTCCATCAACTCTTCATCATTCTCTGCTGCTTTTTCCACCAATTCGTTGTGCAACTGCTCTGCCTTTTCCTTCTGGTCGTCGGGAATATCGATGATCTCCGGAGTGCCGCCATCGGAAGGGTACCTGTACATTTTCATTTTCAGAACATCCACCAGTGCATCGAATTCAGTTCCTTCTTTCACAGGATATTGAACAACAGTGACATGGTTCCCAAACCGTTCTTTCGCCATTTCAATGGCTTTGTCAAAATTGGATTTTTCGTTGTCAACCGAATTGACAACGAGAACAAGGGGTTTGTTAACCTCCCCTGCTTTTCTGAAATGAATTTCAGTCCCGACCTCGATAGCGTTTTGTGCGTTGATCAACAGGATCCCTGCATCGGCAGCCCTGAGAGAAGATACCACTCCACCCACAAAATCATCCAGCCCGGGTGTGTCGATGATATTTATCTTCTGTTCCCGGTATTCGGTATAGAGCACGGTTGAAAATATACTGTTACCGTTTTCGTGTTCGATCTGATTGTAATCGGAAGTGGTATTCTTATTCTCAACAGTTCCTATTCTTTCAATGATTTTTCCTTCAAACAACATCGCTTCGGCAAGGGTTGTTTTACCAGAGCCTGAATTTCCCAACAAGACAACATTTTTGATTTGTTCTGTCTGATACGTTTTCATTTTATCACGATGATTTTCAGTTTATATATTATGATTTTTACCTGTCCTACCCGGTTTAAAATGCGCCCCAAAAGTAATAATTTTTTATATACCTGCAATAGGTGAAAATGATTTATAGAAAATGAATTACCGCAGCTGTGACGGGGAAAATTTAATTTTTATTCATTGTTGTTTTTTAAAAAAAAAGAATACCTTTGCACACCGATTTGGAAAAGTAGATTTTTAACGTAAATCATACTGTTTATGCCGACAATACAACAGTTAGTTCGAAAAGGAAGAAAGAAGCTTATTGATAAAAGCAAGGCGCCTGCACTGGATTCTTGTCCACAGCGGAGAGGCGTGTGTGTGCGTGTTTATACCACCACACCCAAAAAGCCCAATTCAGCGATGAGGAAAGTGGCACGGGTACGATTGACCAATCAAAAGGAGGTGAATGCTTATATACCCGGAGAAGGTCACAATCTCCAGGAGCACTCCATCGTATTGATCAGAGGGGGCAGGGTAAAGGATCTGCCCGGTGTCCGTTATCACCTGATCCGGGGTGCACTTGATACATCCGGTGTGGATGGACGGACACAAAGGAGATCGAAATATGGTACAAAAAGACCCAGGAAGTAATCGAAAAACGGAGTATGTAAAATGAGAAAATCAAAACCTAAAAAACGAATTCTTTTGCCGGATCCCAGATTCAACGATCCGCTGGTAACCCGGTTTGTCAATAACCTGATGTTAGAGGGTAAAAAAAGCCTGGCTTATTCAACGTTTTATAAGGCACTTGATATTGTTGGCGCTAAGGGTAAAGATCAGGAGAAAACTCCACTGGAGATCTGGAAAAAAGCACTGGAAAATATTACTCCCAACGTGGAGGTCAAAAGCCGCCGGGTTGGAGGCGCAACATTCCAGGTTCCTTTGGAAGTAAGAGCCGACCGCAAAACATCGA
>CAZTES010000036.1:0-20661 GCA_964612275.1 uncultured Rikenellaceae bacterium | reverse complement strand
GTAAAGGTATAAAAATAAGAGGAAAGTCTCTGACCAGGACTTTAACCGGCACTACCCTGTCCGGACTGGACAAGGCGTTCTGTCATTAAACTACAGAGACTTTCCAATAATAGAGTGTAAAATTTCGCCAAAAGTAAAATTATTTCCAAGCTTTTACAATCAATCCCGTACCAGTTTGTTGTTTTTTATTAACATCGATTAGATTAAAACACAATGATAATGGTAGTGTTAGCAAGTAGTATAGGGGAAGAATAACGAAGAAAACTTTAGATAGATTTAACAGGGAAATGGGATATTTCATGGATAATTTCCACGCAAGTGTTCCATACCGGCTGTATGAATAGTATCTGTCGATCCTTGAAAATCCAGCCGCACGGAGTTTTTTGGTTATTTCATCCCAGTTATACCCGTCCCTTACGTGTTCGTCGATAAATGATTCATCCAGTTCATGATGTACGTTTGATCCTCCCTGATCGGACGGGGTTGATATGAGCAGCAGTCCACCCGGTTTAAGAGAGAAACAAAAATTTTCGAATACCCGGTCATCTTCTGGAATATGCTCCATTACATCAACCGAAAGGATCAGGTCAAACCCCTCTTTTTTCCGGTAAGTCAGTAAATTGGCCTCTTCAAAAAAAGTACGCCGGGGATGTTGAATTGTTGAAAAAAACCGGTTACATGCTTCAACCTCTTCGGATTTCAATTCTACTGCCGTAATTCTCCAGTTTTTTGATAGGGATGACATGAAGTAGCTGTATTGTCCGAATCCGGCTCCGGCATCAAGGATATCTGCTTCATTTCCGGTTCTTTGTTTGAATGACCGGATTTCCCGTTTGATATACCAGGCTCGTAACAACAGAATATCCAGGAGTTTATAAAAGAGTATTCGGCTAACCACAGAGCGGTTAACAATTTTGCCAAGGCTCTTTTTTATGGGATCGTATTGCATGTAAATAAATTAGGCTACTGCCTTCACCAAGTCTTCTGCAGACGAAGAAGGCAAAGGCATAGGCTGAGCAAGGTGTATCGCTCCTGATTATAATAATCTACCTCTGAGTGAATATGGTATTTATTTTTTTAACAAATTTTCAATATTATCCACATAGTCCAGGGTATCATCTACGAAAAAGGCCAGTTCAGGAACAGCACGGAGTTGATGCCTGATTTTTTCCCCCAGTTCATGACGAATGGTCTTTCGATGATCCAAAAAGGTTTGTAGGACCTCCTCTGTATTTTCAGAAGGGAAAATGCTGAGATATACTTTTGCCAGAGAGAGGTCGGGGCTGATCCTGACCACGGTTACCGTAATAATCCTTCCCGGTGAGAGCGAATAAGATCCACGTTGAAAATAATTTCCCAACTCTTTCTGCACAAGCCTCGATACCTTTTTTTGCCGCGTTGATTCCATGGTAACAATAAAAATCAGATAGAGGGAGTAAAGGTAATACTTTATCGGGGGTTTTAAGAAATTTTTTAGCTTTGCACTGAATAGAGCATTGCCTTTCCTGGTAAAGCTCTATATCGGTCATACAACCTAACGTTTCGATCCTATGGATATAGTAGTCAGCGGCATACGATCAACAGGGAATCTTCACCTGGGTAATTACTTTGGAGCGATCCGAAATTTTGTGAAAATGCAGACGGAAAATCAGTGCTACTTCTTCATTGCAGATTTTCATTCTCTAACAACCCATCCCACCCCTGAAAACCTGCACGATAACGTTCGGCAGGTCTTGTCAGAATACCTTGCATGCGGTATTGATCCCGATATTGCTACGGTATACCTGCAGAGTGATCTTCCACAGGTTACAGAGTTGTATTTGTTGATGAACATGATTGCCTATATCGGGGAGTTGGAGCGCACAACCACATTCAAGGAGAAGGTCAGGTTGCAGCCTGACAATGTGAATGCTGGGTTATTGACCTATCCGGTATTGATGGCTGCAGATATTATTATTCATAAAGCTGCCAAGGTCCCTGTGGGCAAAGACCAGGAACAGAACCTTGAAATGACAAGAAGGTTTGCAAAGCGGTTTAACTACATGTATAACGTGGATTATTTTCCTGAACCGGCACCCTATAATTTTGGGGAGGCATTGATCAAGATTCCGGGTCTGGACGGAACCGGTAAAATGGGTAAATCGGAAGGGAATGGGATTTTCCTCGCAGAAGAACCGGAATCGATCAGAAAAAAGGTGATGAAGGCGGTTACCGATAAAGGTCCTGCAAAAGAGAACCAGAAAATGAGTGAACCCGTACAGAATCTTTTTGCCCTGATGGAGGTCATCTCTGATACCGGTACACTGACCCATTTTACTGATCAGTATAACCGCTGTGAGATACAGTATGGAGCGATGAAAAAGCAGTTGGCTGAAGACATAATAAAATTTACTACCCCCATACGTGAAAAGATCGTTGCAATCTACAAAGACGAAGCCTATCTTGCCAGAATAGTCCGTGAAGGAGCAGAAAAAGCCCGGGAAAGTGCTTCAAAAACACTCAGGGAAGTCCGTGAAATTATCGGATTTAAGCCATTTGCCTAAACGGATAAAAAAATAAAGCCAGGTTATTCACCTGGCTGCCCTGAAAATTTTTTCAAGTATATATTAAGATTGCCTGTTGTAAACAGTGATGCAAAATTGATGCCAAAAATCAACGGTTTCAATTTCCTTACAAATTACTATCCTGTTGTTCTCAGTATAATTTCTATCGAATAACGGAAAGGCTATTTGCAAAAAGCCAACACCTCTTTAATAGAATGGGCCACCCGGTGGTGTTTTTTTGCGAGCCGTGCATGTGACTGGTGTCCGGAGGATATTAACAGACAATTGCATGTAAGCTGTCTGGCTACTTCAAGGTCGTGCAGGGTATCTCCGATCAGGCAGGTGGTGGCAGGATCCAGACCGGATGCTTCCATCAGGATGTTTGCATTGTGAAGTTTACCGTAGGCATATATATCGCCGGTTCCCTGGATTCTATTGAAGTATTTCTCAATGTTGAAATGCCTGACTGAATCCGTCAGGGTTGTTTGTTCCATCGCAGAGAGAATGAATTGACGGTACCCATTATTATCAAATTGCTGAAGGATAGCTTCAACATCCTGATGGAGATTTGCACCCATCAGTTTATCAAGATAGTGTCCTATGAATTCATGCGATAATTCTTCAAACGAGTTTTTTGAAAAGTCAAATCCGGCTTTCTTATAATAGTCTACCACGGGAAAGGTAAATATCTCCTGGTATTTTTCCTTTGTTAGCAGTGGCAGATTCCTTTTTTCAAGAGAGAAATTGATGGATTCAATGCATATATTCACATCATCCAGCAGTGTACCATTCCAGTCCCAGATAATGGATGTGAAATTTTCCATCGATCCTTTCCTCATGGTGGTATGCTGCTCGCTGGTTGGATCCGTTTTTGTATCATTGATATGCTCGGTCATGGGCTCTGTTGAAAGGGTTAAAGGTAGGAAAAGGAAACTTAATGTTAGAAATATTTCGTAGATTTAGAAGAGATATTACAAAGCAAGACAGAAATGAAAACGTACACACCAGTAAGCACCGTCCTGTGCATTGCAGCAATTATTACCAGTTGTACTTCAGCTCCAACAGACGACCCCGGTGCCGTTATGTTCAAGGGGAGGGAGATCGATCTTACACCCTATTTTGAAGGATTCCCATACAGCGGTTTTTCTCCATTTTACGATGCCGGGAAACTTTACTATTATCATCAGGATACCGTTACCCTATTAAAACAGGTTGATCTTGAGGGGGAGTTTGACCTTGAAAATGGAGAAATAATTTCTGACATCGATTTTTCCACAAGAAATGTATGGGGAATGCGATACCGTAAGGCGGATGGGTTGCTTTATTGGATGGGTGACGAGAGTAATGATGAGGTAATCAATTTGTACCGGTTAAACCCGGAAGATAAAACGGTTGAAAAACTCACCGATGTACCTTACATTTTCGGAGCACGGTGGAGCAAAAGTCAGGATAAGATCGCATTTATTCCCAGATTGGGACATATGGAAAACAGGTTGGGAGAATTAAGGGTTCTTGATCTCACCAGCATGGAAGAGAAGACCATTATTCAGGATAATCCGGAATTCCGGTTTACATGGACCGACATCAGCTGGCAACCGGCAGGGGAAGGAGTAGTTTGCGGTGTTTTAAAAAATGCTGACCGGACCTACAGTAACCTGATTTATGTTGATTTCAGTACCCGGGAATGGACCCTGCTTACGGATCCCGAAATAGCCAGGGATTTTACGAATCCATATAAGGAGTGGCTCACCAATGATGAGTTTATTTACCTCTCCAATGAGAATGGATTTTTTAACCTTTATTCCTGCAATGTTCGAACCATTCAAACGAGGATGATTACCCATTTCGAGATGGATTTGAATTCTTTTGAGATGATAACCATCGAGGGGGGAAAATATATTTTTGCAATCGTCAGTAATCCGATCGAGAATGAGATGTTTCTCATTGATCCGGGAACAGGAACGATTGTCAATCAGCAAAAGAGTGACAGGAATCTGGGCATATATGATTTTGAGGAGAACAGGGTACTTGTTTCCGGCACCTCAGCCAGTCAATTTTTCAGGATGGATGAACTGGAAGTAACGGCCGATCAATTTAGGTTTACACCGGTCCTTCAACTGCCGGAAGAGTACATAAACAAGATAACCCATGCAACGGTGGAGAAAATTGATTATCCAACATTTGACACCGATCCGGAAACCGGAGAAACCAGGCTGTTGCATGCTTTTCTTTATACCCCGGAGAACCCGTTACCGGATAATGAAGCAATGGTGATGATCGAGTCGTTTTATGGAGGTGGGAATTATTTCAGCACACAGATTCAGATCCTGGCAGAGGCTGGAATTTACGTTTTGAGCCCTTCTCCCAGAGGATGTGATGGGTTTGGAAGGGAGTTTTCTTCCCTGAACGATAAAGACCTTGGCGGGAATGAAATCATTGATGTTATTTATGCAGGACAATATATCTCCAGGAAGCTTGGAATCCCTCCTTCACGAATCGGCGTTTTTGGAGCCAGCCATGGAGGATACGCCACCATGAGACTCATAACCTTCCCCGGAGAAATAAATGGGAATCAGGCAAATTTTGATTGGGGTTTCGGAATAAGCCATGCCGGATTTTCAGACATCATCCATTTCTATGAACACTGCAATATCCCGGATTGGGTCGTTTTGGAAGCAGGAGATCCGAAGACTGAAGTTGAAAAACTGAATGACAGATCACCACTTTATCATGCAGACAAAGCGACAGGCAGGCTGCTGCTTACCCATGGGAAAAATGACAGCAGGGTGCCGATCGAGGGTAGCCGGCAGATGGCTGATAGCCTGGCCAAATATGGAAAGGAATTTACGCTGGTCGAATATGAGGGGCAGGGACATGGTATAAAGGGATTGGAAAACCAGAAAAACAGGTACAAAACCTGGTTCGAATTTCTGGAAACAATCCGGTAAGTTAATGGTTAAAGGCGAATGGGTAACTGTTTAGTACCTAAAATTCCCTGGCAGGAATCCCACGGTCACTTCCAACAAGGTGGATTGCCTTCCTGTGGTAGAGATCAAAGGTATCACCGGGTGCAAGCAGGAAGAATTTCCCATCATTTTCTAATAATGGCTCATCGTTATCGGTTCTGTTTTCTTCCCAGAGATTAGAATCAAATATGGCAACATAACTTTGTCCGATCACTTCCATGGTGTTTCCCTGCACCACGATGGCTGTGTTTTCGTCCAAACCGATCCCCAGCAGATCGGGGTGAGCCTTAATGATTTCGATCAGATCGAATTGACGGTTCCGTTTTAACAGATGCTGGTCAATGGCTGACTTTTTCAGGTAGTTAAATCCTCTTTCATGATCCCCCATCATGATGGTGTTTGCTTTCGTGTCACCCCTTGCCAGATAACTTCCCTGAATGGTTGCACCGGCTGAGCTTCCTCCGATCACACCCCCACGTTCCAGCACCTTACGGAATTCAGTTTCGGCAAGCGTTTCTCCGTAGGCATCCACAATTCTCCATTGTCTGCCACCTCCGAACCATACTCCACGGGCTTCCCTGATCGGCTTTACGAATTCTTCCGTATTCGCTATAGCCGGTTCGGTTGTGTGAACCATTCTGACATTGGTTGCACCCAATCGCGTAAGGAAGCGCGTTACCCGTTCCGGATCCTGCTGTCCGCTGGCTGTCGGAACAACAACGATTGGCGCATCCATTCCTCCTGCCAGTTCAATAAATTTTAGCGTAATGGTCGAATCCCTCATGGCTCCGCCAACAATCACCAGTGCTCCTTTAGAAGGTCCCATAAGGGTGTCTCCCTCAAATACTGCATTTATTGAAGCATGGCAGATGCATCGATGATGCGCTGACTGCAACATCAGAAGCAGAAGGATTGATTTTAGAATAATGTTATACATGATCGTTACGTTTAATCAGGAATACTAATATAGTGACTTTAGAAATATCTGTTTCTTTTTAGGTATGGAATAATTTTCTAAATTTGATGAGATACTGCATTTTTACTATCTGTCATGTCTAAAACGCTCTATGCTGTATCCGGTTCAGCCCTGGTAATAGCACTCATTTTAGTTGGTTGCCTTCTTTTTAAAAGATCCAGTGATACTGCACTGGATGCTTTGAGAGCTGTACCCGTGGATGCCGCATTAATTTTTGAGACGAATGATTTTGAAGGGTTCATTCAAAAAGTGAATCAGGAAAATAAAATTTGGAAGGAGTTCATGCATTTCAAGGGGATAGAGCAGATTGACCGGGAGATGCTTCTATTGGATTCGATCATCCAAAACGTACAAACATGCAAAGAACTCATTGAAAGGAACTCTCTTTATGTCTCAGCGCATCAGACCGGGAAAAATAATGTTGGATTGATCTGGATATTAAAAATCCCTCAGGGTGTTCATGAAAAGCAGATCGAGGATCTGGTGGGCGATCTGAAAGGGGATAGATCAATTACGCAGAAAGAGTACAACCGGATTAAGATCTTTCACATTGGCTCAGGAAAAGGAAGCGGGGATAACGGCTTCTCATATGCGGTTTCCAACGGATTATTCATCGTAAGTTCTTCTGCAATCCTGCTGGAAAGCGCCTTGCGGCAGATTGAACTGGATGAACGGATTATTGATTCCTATGGATTCCGGAAAGTATCAGGGACGGCAGGTAAAAATGTAGATGCCAACCTCTATATTAATTTCGAGCGGATACCGGTGTTACTCTCTTTTCTTTTAAATGATCAATATGGTTCCATGGTTAAGGGGTCCGTTCCTGTTGGCGAGTGGGCTGAGCTGGATGTCAATATCAAGGAGAACAGTTTACTGCTGAATGGGTTTTCATATGGAAGCGACTCAGCTAATTCATGGCTCAATCTTTTTAATAACCAGGCTACACCTGTCCTGCAGGTTGAAGAGGTTCTTCCGGCAAACACGATTGCTTTTCTTGATTTGGGGGTCACAGATTTCCAGGAATTTCAGGTACACTACGAACAATTGTTAAAAGAAACGGGGAAAATAAACGCCTATCAACATGAGTTAACCCGCATGCAGGATCTGTTTGACCAGGATTTGCGGGAGGTGTTTTATTCATTTCTGGAGGATGAAATGGGCATTGCCCTGATGGATATCAAGAATTTTACCCGGGAGCAAAACAGCCTGCTTTTTTTTAAAACACGCAGCAGGAGCGAAGCAGAGGAAGCTCTCGTGGATCTGATCCGGGGTTATGCCCAGAAGAAGAATCAGAATCTTTCCCGGTATATTAACCGGCACAGAATTGATGCGGAGACAGAGTTCCCTATCTATCAGTTTCCTGTTCCATCATTGCCGGAAACACTGTTTGGGAAATTATTTGGGAGTGCCGGGTTTACCCATTTTACATTTGTTGATAATTACCTCTTTTTTGGCAATTCAACGCAGACTTTATCCCGGCTGGTTCATCAAAATATTCTCAGAAAAACACTTCGGAGTGACCTGTCATACAGGGAGTTTGCTGAAAACCTCTCCTCCAGGTCCAACGTACACCTGTATGTCGATATTCCCAGATTACAAATCGTGCTGTCTCCCTACATTCTTTCCACCCTCTCGGATGAGATCCAGGAGCATATTACACCATTTCGAAAACTGCAGGCACTGGGCATACAGTTTTCAGTCGATCACGCCATGGCATATAACAATGTTTTTCTGAAGTTTCAGCCGCTTTTCAAGGAGGAGGCATTAACTGTTTGGGAGAGCCTTCTGGATACAAGCATATCTTTTAAACCCCAATTTGTAGAGAATCATTACACTCACGATAATGAGATTTTTATTCAGGATAACCGGAACAACATTTATCTGATCAATTCAGCAGGGAGGATCCTCTGGAAAGTGCCGCTAAGCGAAGAGATCATGGGGGATGTGCATCAAATCGATTATTACAAAAACAATAAGTTGCAACTGTTGTTCAATACCCAAAGCCAGATCCATCTGATTGACCGGGATGGCAATTATGTGGAGCGGTATCCGGTTAATCTCCGGTCACAAGCCACCAATCCGATGTCGGTTTTCGATTATGATAAATCCAGGGATTATCGCATCTTTGTAGCTGGCGAAGATCAAAACATATATGTCTATTCAAAGGAGGGGAGTATTGTCAAGGGATGGTCGTTCAAGGGTACAGAAAGCATAGTAACCTCTGAGATTCAGCATTTCAGGATAGGAAACAGGGATTATATTGTGTTTGCTGATCAACTGAAGATTTATATACTGGACCGGCGGGGGAATACACGCGTAAAAATGAATCAGGTGATCCCAAAATCGAAAAGAAACAACATTTGTCTGGATTATCTCCCGGGAAGAAGTAACCCCAGAATGGCGATAACCGACACTGCAGGAACCGTTCACTTCATCTCCTTCTCCGGACGCATAGAAACCCTGAAGATCAAAGAATATTCTTCCGGTCACTTTTTCGATCTGGAGGATATGGATGGTGATGGATCCAATGACCTGGTTTTTCTGGATCAGGGACACCTGGAGGTATTTTCCCAGAACAGGTCAAAAATGTTTTCATACGATTTTGATGAAGAAATAGATTTGAAGCCAGTTTGTTATACCTTCTCAACGGCCAACAAAAAAATAGGGGTAGTCTCCCGTCAGGAAAACCTGATTTACCTGATTAACAGCGATGGTGAACTCTATACCGGCTTTCCTGTAACCGGAAACACTCTCTTCTCCATTGGCCGATTTAAATCGTCCGGGAGTAAATTTAACCTGATTGTGGGCAATGAGGATAACTTTTTGTACAACTATTCCGTACAATAATTAATCTCTAATAGTAACGATGAAACAGATGAAAAAGCCATACATTCCAGTCATTCTGGTCGCTCTTCTAATCTTTTTTATACCCGTTTCCTGTGTGAAGAATTTTGACATGGATAAGCTTGCTGACGAAGTCGAATGGTCTCCGGGTTTCATGGGGCCCGTTATACAGGCGAGTTTGTCACTCGAGGAGATCATTGAAGAGTATGATACGGAGGGGTATACATTTGTTGACGATGAATTCCTGATTCATTTTACCTATTCGGATTCTCTCATTTCAGAAATTGCAAGTGACCTGGTTAGCATCAAACCACAGGATTTTTTACAGATCTATATCGATTCGGAAATTACTACTCCGGAATTCATGGGCAGCGGCGTTGGTGATACCCTGACCTATTACAAAGTGAAGAATTTTAAGTTTGCCATTGAAAACGGCGGTAAACTCGACAGCATTTATCTGAAACTGGGAGATCTCAATTTATCGGTGACATCCGAGTTTCACCATTTGGGGATCCTGACCATCACTTCCGATTACATCATGAGCGGAGGTGTCCCGTTTGAAGAAGTGGTTCAGATCAGTTCAGCAGATGGATCCTTCAACATGAATAAACTGATCGACGTAGCCGGATACGATCTCTATTTTGATAATTCCCAACCCGATACAACACTTTTACCCGTGAATTTTGAGCTAAAACTGATCAACTCCGGTGCACCAATTAACGCTGGAGAAACATGTGAAATCACCATGACCTTTTCTAACCTCGACTTTTTTGCAGCGTTTGGATACATTGGTGATTATCAGTTCCTGTCAGATAGTGGGGAGATTGAACTGGAATTTTTTGAAGATTTTCCAGAAGGGAACATCCGGTTTGAGAATCCTCAGTTTATTTTCAACATCCGGAATTCATTCGGGGTTCCCATTCAGGGCGAACTGTTTAATCTGAGCGGAACCTCAACCGAATCAGGGCAGATGGTTGAGATCACATTTGATCCTGGTTATATGCCATTTACCGTAGAAGCACCTGCCCTCACTGAGATCGGACAATCGAAATTTACTGTGTTTACCGTTTCCGGTGAGAACAGCAACATTGCCGATGCTATTGAAATAAAGCCGAACACGGTGACCTATGGTGTTCGGGCTGCAGCTGATCCGGGCAGCGCATCAGAACGAAACCATTTCGTGCTGGATACCAGCCGGATTGATGTTGATTATGAAGTCGTGGTCCCCCTGTGGTTATCAGCCAGTGGATTATCCTTTGAAGAAGATTCCCTGGATTTTGACTTTGAAGAGGATTTTGGCGATGCATCTGATCAAATAAATAGCCTGACATTCAGGGTTGAGGTGGATAACTGGTTACCCCTCGACATTGATCTGCAGGTCTATTTTCTTGATGATCTTTATACCCTGGTGGACTCCCTGTTTGACAGCCCGGAGCGAATCCTCGGTTCAGATCCGGAAAGCCTGGATGCGGATGGTAAAATAACCCGTCCTGAAAATAAGATTACTGAAATTGTTTTTGAAAAAAATGATCTGGACAAACTCAAACCGGCGAAATACATAAAATTATCCGTAGATCTGGCAACGACCGATCTGGGACAACCACCGGTTAAAATATATTCCTTTTATACCATTGATTTTAACCTGGCAATCAGGGCGGATTTCAGATTGAATTCACGGGAATAGGAGAACCAGATGATTCATTAAAATGTATGCACAAATGATCCAGTTTTCTAAACAAAGTAAAAAGTCATTAGGAATTCTCCTGTTGATGACTTGCTTCTATGCACCATTTTTATCAGCACAAATGAGTAACACCCTCTATCATATGGAGGGAGTTCCCCAGAACCACTTCCTTAATCCTGCCTTTCAACCGAAATGTAATATATATATAGGATTTCCGGCCCTCTCATCCATTTCACTGGGTTATGACAATAACAGTTTTGACTTTGATGATGTCATTTTCAAAGGTTCGGGAGAATTTGCCGACTCCCTTATCACACCACTCCACCCATCCTACAATACCGATCTTTTTCTGGACAAATTGCACGACCGCCTCTATGTTTCACCTGAAGTCAGTTTGAGCCTGCTGACGTTTGGGTTCAGAACGAAAGAGTGGTATTTTACATTCGATCTATCTGATGTTAATTCGTTCAGGCTTTCGCTTCCCAAAGATCTTTTCGGCATCATGCTGCAGGGGAATGGGGCGTATATTGGCAAAACGGCTGATTTCAGTAATTTCAATGTGGATATCAAATATTACAGGCAGTACAGTGTGGGGGCATCAAAAAACTTCACGAACAAACTTACTGTCGGACTTAAAGGAAAATTGCTGTTTGGTAAGGCGAATCTTTCGTTTGATGCTGTGGATATCGGATTATACACTGATCCGGAAACCTATAACCTGTTGTTTCATTCGAAATTTACAATGAATAGTTCCGGACCCTTTGAATTTACCGATTCCCTCGGTAACCCAGTTGATGTACTTTATGCCACCTGGCTGAAATCACTTTTCTCCGGCGACATTGATCTGTCCATGCTGGAAGGTACGGATGCATCATACCTGTTAGAGCATGGCGGTAATCTGGGCTTTGGTGTGGATCTCGGAATGGAATATCGGCTGAATGACCGGATAAACCTGTCAGCAAGCGTTATTGACCTGGGATTCATCAAGTGGAAAGATGATGTCTACAGTTTCACCCAGGATGGGAAATTTGAATTCCAAGGGGTTGACATCAGTGATGGAATATTGAGTGAGGATTTTGACAGTACAATGGATGCGGAATTTGAAAACCTGGGTGATTCTATCGTTGATATTTTTGAACTCAAAAGTTCTGATGATCCCTATACCACCTGGCTACCAACCAAAATATATATTGGTGGGACCTATCATATCCATCCCAGGGTAAGCGTGGGTCTTTTATCGCGATCGGAGATCTATGATGGGAAAATCCGTCAATCGTTTACCCTTTCAGCCAATACCTTGCTGGCGAATTTTTTCTCCCTCAGTGTCAGTTATTCGATCATGAATTACGCTTACAATAACCTGGGAATCGGGATGGCAATACGGGGTGGACCAATCCAACTTTACTTTGTCACCGACCGCATTCCATTAAGTTATTCAATGATTGAGATTTCAGACAATGGTGATACACAGAAGATCCCGATGTTTTTTGACCAGCGGACCTTGAATTTCAGGTTTGGTTTGAACCTGACCTTCGGCTGCAGGGAAAAAGGACTGAAAGATAAACCATTGGTGCCATCTACCATTCTGGATCAGATCGAATAAAGATTGTTGCGCGGCTCATGCAGATTTGCCTTCAAGACAATTGAGCCTTCCGGTTGGTTTGTTAAATAAGGTATATTCAAGATTTTTCTTTAAAAATCAGTACCTTCGTCCCCTAATTTACACTTTCCAAAATGCTGGTTGGCCTCTTCCGAACAATACTGATCATAATCGGGGTATATTACCTGGTGCGACTCCTGGTTTGGATGTTCAGGAAGCCTGAGAAAACAGAGAATAGAAACGGGCAAAAGGCACCTAACCAGAAGAGAAAGGAGGGCGAAGTATCCATTGATTATATTCCCGATAAGAAAAAACACATCCGCAAAGAGGATGGGGATTACGTTGATTTTGAAGAGGTGGATGATGAGTAGGTCTTCCTTCAATCAAACGAGTGAATACATCATGTTTCGTTTTCGGTAATTAACACTGCACAATCGGTCAGATTACTCCTGGTCCGGAACATGGATAGGGCTTTCTGTTTTTTCCGTTTCAAAAATGGATAGCCATGAATGGGCATCATTCGCGATGAGTGAAATGGATTTACCCGGTCTGATCAGGAAGTGAAAGGGATTGGAAATTCGCTCAATCATCAGGGGCAGGGCTGCGAAAGCCATGGAGACGGACAGGTATATTTTCCGGAATCCCTTTTTGATTAGAAAGGCTTTAATGACAGGATTTCGAATCTCAATGGAAATGGAAGAAAATACCACAAAGATCAGGATTGCCCGCAAACACATTTCAATACCAATCCATATACCCGCTATTGAAAATGCCGTATCACTGCTGGACAGGTTTTCCCAGAATAATCCAGCCACAATGACCATCAGGAATATCTGGATCCAGAAAAACGGTTTCCGGAACCGGTGGATCAGGGTTTTGTAATAGATCAACGTGAAGCATGAATACACCACAACAAAACCCAGGGCAATGAAAAAATTCATCCTGTTCAAAAGAAACATACCCACCAGTACAGAGAGCAGGTGGATGAAGAAAAGAAGCAGGGAAAAATTTTGTTTTGCTGGCAGGGTAAATAATTCTTTCCCGGGATTATTGATCTGTATGTTCAGGGGTCTGGGAACCTCGATCTGTCTTGATTTCCGGCCAATCATGTACCCGATTAAGGAAGAAATTACACCTGCAATCATGTAAATGAACAAAAGAATAAGCAGAAGATTCCATGGACTGGATTCGGGCAGACGGAGCTGTCTTAAAGCAAAGGAGTAGATGTTTTCATAGATCTGGATCAGGTTAAAGCCGTAATATATTAACAGACTGATCACTTTGTGCAACAGGGTGCTGAACATTGCCAGAGCACCACCCAATGCATAACTGAACAGCCAGTTGCCCCCGAATCGAATGGTTAAATCCAGCAGGAGTGCTTCTGTAAAAATTCCGATCATTGGTCCCAAAATTACCGCACTGGGCGAGATCGACTTCATGAGAGCACATACCAGACCGGCACGCCAGACCAATCCTTTTTCCGGCCAGATCTGATAAAAAGAAATAAGGAAAATAATCCCTATCGCAGTTAAAATCGTTCCGGCAAAGGGGATTTTCAGGTTATGCAAAAAGCTGCCCAGAATGATTTCTACAGCAGCCCATAAACCACCGGTTACGGATGCTTTAATCCACAATTGATCAAGTTGTACTGAAGCAGAGGTTCTGACCACTAGGGAAAAATTTGTTTTACTCTTACTGTTTTGTGAAGGTTCTGAAATCTTCCGGTGTGTTTATATTAATGAATTGATCCGGATCACTATACATCGGAATGAACCGATAAAATGTGGTTTCAATATAATCAATTAGTTTTACATTACCACATTCGATGAAACGCAGCATGGCCGTGGTGTTGTTCTTGTGATAATACCCAATTAGCGGTTCTGCGAATCCTGGTTTTGAAGCAGGAAGCACCACCTGGTATCCTTCTGAAGTGTCCAGAAGACGTTGCATCAGGGCAGGTGTTACAAAAGGGGTATCACACGATAATACCAGATTGTGATCCGTCTCAGAGTGCAAAAGCGATGAATATATTCCCCCCATCGGACCTGCTCCGGGGAGAATGTCATTATGAACCGGAAAACCCAGTTGCTGATAGGATGGGGAGTTGGAACTGATGATGATCCTGGAACAAAGTTGTTGAAGGGTGTCGATGGAGTATTGAACAATCGGTTTGCCGCAAAAATCAGCCAGGCCTTTATCAAAACCCATTCTTGAACTGCTGCCTCCTGCCAGAATAATTCCCGTTACCTGTTGTGAATCCATGAAATGACATTAGTATTTTTACAAAATAGCAAAAAAAATCCCTGTAAAAATACAGGGATTCATCTAAATTGGAAATATTACTGTTCCCCTCAGGTAAAAATGATCTGTGTATTTTCACCACCAGCCAGGACATAAAAATCGCCAACGGTAATAATATCCTTAACGTGTTCTGAAAGATCTTCCTTCTTCAGCTTAAACATGTCGGCTGCCATTTTACAGGCATAGATCTCTCCGCCACCAGCAGTGATCATATCGAGGAATTCATCTACGGGGGGTATATCCAGATTTTCCATCTGTTTTTTCATCATGGCGGATACTCCCGCTTCCACCCCGGGAATAATACCCAGGAGTGTGGGAAAGGGGATCCCTCCGGGCATTCTCATGGCAGGATTTCCAACCACACCCGTATGTAACTTCTTCATTTGCTTTTTTGTAATGGCATCCAATCCGAAAAAGGTAAAAAACACTTTGGCTTCAATACCCTCCATAACGGCACCATTTGCCATTACCAGCGTTGCATATACATCTTCAATGCTTCCCTTTGCACAGATGATGCATACCTTTTTTAATGGGTTATCTTCTTTTTGACTCATTTTTTTCTTGTTTACCGTATTAAACACAGCTTGCCGGTTTGGGTATTCCGGCTATTTTCGATGATTTTTTTAATGGTCCTCCAGGGAATAGATCGTATAACCCTTTAATATCTACGATACCGGATTTTCCTACTTTTCGAATGGATAACTGGGCACCAGTTGTGTACTCTTTCCTTAGGAATTCCAATACTTCGAAGTGCTTGTCAGTCAATTCAATGTTTTCTTCTTTTGCAAGCTCACTTGCAATTTCTCTTGTCCATTGTGAAGGATCGGTTAAATAACCTTCCTCATTCACATCAACAGAGACACCAGCAATATTTTTTGTTGTCATAATGATATGTTTTAATGAATTTGAATGTTTGATTAGTTGACGTTATGTTCTCTTGATAAATTTTTTAAAAAAGACATGATGAAACCGATGCTTCGTTTCATTTCCGGTGACCTCATTTCCCTGAGCGCTTTAAACAGGGAATATTCTTCAATATCATCCGTTCCAAGATTTTTGTATATGTTCACGGCATTATTCATCGCCTTAAGCATATCTGGTTGGGTGAGGTTCTTTACCGTATCGAGAATGGTAACCACATTATCCGCCAGCAACCGTACGTCCTCTTTAGAATAATTGACAATAATGGTATCCATGACCCGGTATAATTCCCTGAAGAATGCAAAATAGCCCTTCTGCTCAAACTCATGTAGCTTCTTGATCAGGTCAATGATCACCTCTCGTGCCACAGGTCCTGCGTCCATTATAAAATCAATGGTGCTTTCGAACATTTCAAGAACACGGGTAAAGTTTCCGGCATTCTTAATCAATTTAAATGCCAGCACCTTCATCTGCCCAACATCCAGTTCTATGCCCTGGTTGTCAAGCTCATATACAGCTGTGTCAAACAGGTCTTTACCAATAATGGACACATCGGTAACCAGATCCTCCATCCGTTCACTTTTTAGCCGTTGTTCATTGACATATAGCAAAACAAGATCCAGTTTTTGATTGATCTCATCGATTTGTACTTGTATGTTTTTGTCAGCCATGTTTCCTGGAAATTAGTCATGCATTTTTTTGCCGGCCATAGACATTTCCGATTCAATCGGCATCTCCTTTCCACGCAACAGGATATGCCAGTATATCCAACGGAACAATACCTTTCCATAATGATTCATCTTGGTATTTTGCAACAGTCCGAACGGACCGATCCCGGGAAGGGGAAAGGTTCCGGGCAGAGGTTCCGTTTCGTAATTGAAGTCGATGATGGACCCTTTTCCGAAACCGGTTTCAATGTAACAATTCGAATGTCCGTCAAATTTTGCCATTAATGGCCTTTTTTCGATGGCACTGAGCAGGTTTTCAAGCAAAACATCAGCTGCGAAATGAACCACCGATCCCGCTTTCGAAGTGGGGATGTTCGAAGCGTCTCCCAGCACGAATACATTTTCAAATTGTTCCGATTGAAGCGTGTATTTATCCGTGGGGACGAAGTTTAAGTCATCTCCCATTCCGCTTCTTTCAATCATATCACTACCCATATTCACCGGGACAATCGTAAGGACATCAAATGGAATCTCCTGTTCATCATAGGAGATGATTTTCTTTTCATCACTGTCAACCCGTTCCAGGTAAAATTCAGGAACCACCTTAATGTTCTTCTCCTCCAGTAGTTGCCCCAGCATTTTTGTCGCCCGTGGTTTTGTAAAAGCACCGGGTAGTGGCGTTACAAACGTTATCTCTACCTTGTTGCGTATGCCTATCTCATGAAAATAGGCATCGGCAAGAAAAACAAATTCAAGGGGAGCGACAGGACATTTAAATGGGAGTTCGGCGATGTTCATCACCAGACGGCCACCCTGCCATGTTTTGAAAAATTCACGCAATGCAACGGCTCCCTCAATGGTATAGAAATCAAAAATCTCTTTCTGCCAGCGTTCTCCTTTCAAGCCCGGCGTTTCATCCGGCTTGATTTGTGTCCCGGTAGCAATGATGAGGAAATCATATTGTAAGACCTTCCCTCCTTCAAGGTAGACTTTGTTGTTCTCCCCCTCAATCCGGTCAATGGTGGAATAGATCACTTTTACCCCTGCAGGGAAAAAATCACTTTTGGGCTTCATTACATCGTATTTGTTGTAGATCCCAAAAGGAATAAATAAAAAACCCGGTTGATAATAATGGGTTTTATGCTGGTCAACCAGTGTGATTTCCCACTCAGTACGCTCAAGGGCTTTGCGAAGTTTATTCGCCATGATGGTTCCGCCCGTTCCGCCTCCAAGTATTACTATTTTCTTCATTGAATGATTCAGTTTGTTTTGTTCCTTGTTTTATGATATTTTTAAGAATCCCTGATTTTCTGCAAATGTATGTCAGGCTTTTATTGAAATGAAGAATCAGGGCATGATATATATCAATAATGTTATATATCATAATATATAAATATATATAAATATTAATTTAATGAATAAAGCGAAAAGAGAGCTTAATTGCGAGACATGTGATTATAAATCGTATCTTTTTGATACGCTGAATCACGAGGAGCAGCTGGAAGTCAATGGCAACAAAACGGAGCGTAATTACAGGCGGGGAGAGATCGTTTGCCGTGAAGGGGATGAAATCAGGGAGTTTATTTATTTAAAGGAGGGCCTGGTTAAATTATATCAGGAGGCAACAGGCAGGCACGAGCACATACTCAGCATAGCAAAACCGATGGATTTTATCGGGCTGCTGACGGTTTTTTCCAATTCAACCTACCTGTATTCAATCCGGGCAGTTGAAGATTCCTCGCTATGTTTCATCAAACTGGATACCATAAAAACCATAATCAAACAAAATGGAGACTTTGCTTTGAGCATCCTTGAAAAGATGAGTACTATTTCTGACCAGGTACTGAAAACCCAGATTGATCTTGCCGGGAAGCAACTCAGAGGAAGAATCGCCTATATTATATTACTATTTGCAGATCAGATATACCACTCTGCCAAATTCGACCTGCCCATCTCCAGAAAAGAACTGGGCGATCTGATTGAGATGAGAACGGAAAATGTCATCCGGACACTTTCAGAATTCAGGAAAGATGGGATACTCCACATTGAAGGCAAAACCCTGGAGATCCGGAATATGGACTTGTTGAGAAAAATCAGCGAGTTGGGGTAGGCCAATTTTCATAAAAAATAAATTCTATTTGGATATTTCGTTTTTTATTAATAATTTTGGGCATATGTTCATAATTATGAAATATCATTAATCATGCCAAGGCCGGAAAAACAGCGGATTGTTCATGAACCGCCCATTTTCACGGAATTCAAACCGTTGGGCATTGCCGGGCGCCATCTGGAGCGTACCTATTTATCCCTGGATGAATTTGAAGCTTTCCGTTTGTGTGACTATCATGGATTAAACCATGCTGAGGGGGCAGATGAGATGGAGATATCGCGCTCTACGTTTACACGGCTGATCGAAAAAGCAAGAAGGAAAATAGCCGATCTGATCGTTCGTGGACAAATGCTTACCATTGATGGAGGGAACATCCATTTCAGGAACAATATTATCCGGTGTCGTGATTGTGGGCATATGTTTAATATAAACATGAATCGTTCAATAACCGAATGCCCGGCCTGCCAGTCGAAGCGTCTTATAAACCTGGCTGGAGGCTTTGGACACGGTCGATATTGTATAAATACAAACCAAAAGAAAGGAGGTCATTATGCCAAGAGGTGACAGAACAGGGCCGGCGGGTATGGGCCCGATGACAGGAAGACAAATGGGTTATTGCACAGGCAATAGCCGCCCGGGATTTATGGAACCAGGCAGAATCGGTGGCGGAGGATTTGGTCACGGATACGGCCGGGGCAGAGGAATGGGTTATGGATACCGGCAAGGGTATCAGCCCGTTTACCCGGAGAGCACACCCGATGTTTCAGAAAAAACGCTGATCGAGAATGAGATCAGGATACTGAAAGATCAATTGTCGTATTTGGAAGAACAACTTGCCAAAACGAAGGAAAAATGATGTTGAATGATAAGGGGTGTCTCAACCGAAATATTCAAACAGTATATGGTGTTGAGACACCCAATATCATTTATTAAATCAGAAACTGACAAACCCGTAAAACTGACAACAATGAATGGTACAGGAAAAGGAATGAAAATGGGGGGTGGTCGCGGTTTGGGTCGCGGTGGAGGACAGGGTCGTAACAAAGGGGGCAGCTTTGGGACCGGTGGATATTGTGTATGCGCAAAATGTGGGGAAAAAGTCCCGCATGAGCAGGGTGTAAAATGCACCCAGATAAAATGCCCGAAATGCGGTAAACCGATGATCCGGGAGGAGTTGCTTAGAAGCAGCAAATAACCTCTTTGTGAAGCGCAACTTTCTTGAAGACATATCGAACTTGTTCGTAAAAACCAGGAGGAATGAATGATGAAAGATATCATAAATTTATTGGATGATTTGAATTGGATAAAAGCAGATAATTATCCTGATGGTACACAAAATAAAATACTCAGGGATGAAAAAAATGCTAAAACAATTCTGCTAAAATTGCCTGAACGATTTAAAATGGACAGGCATTCGCACGTTACAACCGAACAACACATCGTGCTCAAGGGTTCGTATACAAGTGATGGAGCAACTTATTCCTCAGGCTCTTACAGGATTATTCCAGCCCATACAAGTCATGGTCCTTTTGAGTCAAAAAATGGTGCACTGATTCTGGTTATATGGGATCCTTATCAACCTGCTGAATAGATGTTTTCCATTAATTTCTAAAGACAAACCGATAAAAAATTAAAAGAAAACAACAATGAAAAGGATATTTGCTATTCCGACAGTCAGGGGGGAGTTGACCCCTCACTTTGGTCATTGTGAGCAATTTGCACTAGTGGAGACGGAAGACGACAAGATCGGTGAGGTCAGGTATGTTACATCACCTGGTCATCAACCCGGGATTTATCCCAGGTTTTTATCCGAACATGGTGTTCATGTGATCATTGCGTCAGGAATTGGGCAACGGGCTCAACATCTTTTCAGCCAATATAACATTGAGGTATGCCTGGGTGTAAATTCAGGATCTCCTGAAACGCTGGTTGAGGATTTTCTGAGTAAACGGTTGCAGACCGGTCAGAACCCTTGCGATCATTAATCCGGGAATTTTTTGAAAATAGCAGTTGCAAGCGGAAAAGGTGGTACAGGAAAAACAACCCTG